>JACQOM010000198.1 GCA_016202525.1 Chloroflexota bacterium
ATGAACCGAACTGGATCCAGGATGGCAGAGATATCCTGAATATCATCCGTGAGGCTGGGGCTACTTTTCTGGCCAGGCACATGAGTATGGACGGCGAATACGGAGTGGTAAGCATGAAAAGAGCGTTAGAGAATAAAGGTTTTTCCCTGATACACGTGATTTTCCCCTGTATCACCAACTATGCCAGTACCGCCCTGGGGACGAGGAACACCGTCAATATGTTCCGCTGGATTAAGAGCCGGGCGCGCCGCATGGATGAAACGCCGGATAAGGATACCATCTGGAGGACCGGCGTCTACTATGATGCCAGCAACAGCCGGGCGGACTATGCCAGTATCATCAAAGGTAAAGTTAATAGTATCGACCAGAGGAGCTTGGTGAAATGAAGGAGCGGACGGAGATACTGATAAGCGGCTTCGGCGGGCAGGGCATCGTCCGGCTGGGGCAAATCATCGGGCTGGCGGCAATCAAACAGGAGTACCGGGTTACCATGTTGAAAAGTCACGGCACCGAGCAGAGAGGCGGTTATGTGCGTGCTCAGGTGATTGTGTCCCGTGAGCCAATCGATAGTCCTATCGTCGAAGACCCGGACTATTTCTGCGCTCTTTCCACACCGGCTTACCGCCGTCATGTCGACCAGGTCAGTCACGGAGTCATTTTTTATGACCCGAGTAGCACTGAAGTGGATGAGGAGAAGGTCAAGAAGATAACTCATTATTCGGTGCCGGCGCGGGATATCGCCATTGAGAAACTGGGCCAGGCTATTTATACCAATAGCGTAATGCTGGGAGCGATGGCCAGAAAGATGGAGATGTTCAGTAAAGAGGTATTACTTACGGCCATGCTGGATGTTGTCCCCAAGTTCAAAGAGGAAAACGAGCGGGCTTTCGAAGCGGGTTACCAGCTTATTAAATAGAGGTACTTATCATCGCTACTATCAGGGATATCATTGACCGCCAGGCTGAAAAGCAACCGGACAGGCTCTTTCTGATTGCTCCCGAGCCGGGCTTGAAGCTGACTTATCGCCGGTTGCAGCACGATTCGCAGTCGCTGGGAAGGCACCTGATTAAGATGGGTCTGGGTAAAGGGGACAAGGTTTCTTTTCTGCTGCCCAACGGCTATCAGACTGCCAAACTTTTTCTGGGGGTAATGTACTCGGGCCTGATTGTTGCCCCAATCAATCTTCTGGCACAGCAGTCTCATCTGGAGTATGTCGTCGAGCATTCGGATACCAGAATTATTCTGGCGACCGAAGACCAGAGGGAAAGGCTTGAGACGGCAGTGAAGAAAGCGTCACGGGCGATTCGGCTAATCTTTATCGATGTCGATAGCGAGTCTATTTTCCCCGAAGAAGACCTGAGCGGAGTTAGTTTACCTGCAGTGGATGAGGATAACGAAGCTATGCTGCTTTACACCTCCGGCACCACCGGTTTGCCCAAAGGGGTAGTTCTGACTCACCGGAATGTAGTGGCCGGTGGTGAATACACCACGGTGGCGCACCGGTTGACGCCGGCTGACCGTGCCCTGTGCTCGCTGCCTCTGTACCATATCAATGGACAGATAGTTACGACGGTGACGCCGGTAGTCAGCGGTGGTAGCGTAGTGATGCCGCACCGGTTCCATACCAGTAATTTCTGGGAGCTTATCAGCGAGTATAAATGTACCTGGTTCAGTGTGGTGCCTACTATTATGTCCTATCTTCTGGAAGCCACCGACCCCTACGGTCAGGGCAAGAATCTCCATTTGAGTCAGCTCAGGTTCGGGCGGTCGGCTTCGGCGCCTTTACCTCCTCCGTTGCAGAGGGAATTTGAAAGAAAATTCAGGGTGCCTATCATCCAGACCATGGGCCTGACGGAAACGGCGGCGCCGGTCTTCTCCAATCCTATCGAGCCGGAGATGGGCAAATACGGCTCACCGGGCGTGCCGGTAGGCAATGAGGCCAAGGTGGTCGACCCGCAGGACGGACATGAACTGGCTCCGGGTCAAATAGGCGAGATAGTGGTTCGCGGGGACAATGTCATGAAGGAATATTACAAGGCACCCGACCTCACTGCCAGTGCCCTGGTGAATGGATGGCTGCATACGGGAGATATGGGTTACCGGGATGAGGATGGTTTTTTCTTCATTACCGGCCGGCTCAAAGAGTTGATAATTAAGGGCGGAGAGAATATTGCGCCGGCAGAGATAGATACTGTGCTGTATCAACATCCCTGTATTCTGGAGGCGGCAGCGGTCGGTGTGCCGGATGATAAATACGGTCAGGAAATAGAGGCGTTCGTGGTGTTAAAGCCGGGAACACAGGCTACCGAGAAGGAAATCATCGGCCTGTGTCAAAAAGAACTGGGCAAGTTCAAAACTCCCCGGCGGATTTTATTCCGGGAATCCCTGCCCAAGGGGCCATCGGGCAAGATTCAGCGGCTCAAGCTGGTTGAGTAATAGCTTTTCGGCGTCATGGGAAATGAGAACATAAAGAGAAAGGCTCCCTTTCGGGGAGGCTTCAGTTATTATGCGCTAGACATCAAAAAGAGAGCTGAGTGAGGATGCTTATAAGACCTGCGGCTCTAGGCTTATCGACTATTAAGATCGGTGGGTAAGGAGTGCGGAAATGAAGAGGGTTTTAACCATCGTAGCCTACTACATCGGCTTGGTATTTGTCATATGGGGAGCGATACTAACATTTAGAGGCGCCATGGACTACCTGACAGTCCCGACATCGGTTCACTCTTGAATATTTTCGAAACATAAACACATTGACAACTATAGAAAACGAGTATAGTATCACTATAGGCCATAGCCAGTAGGAGATGGAACGTGATGAAGCCGCAAAGTTGGGTTTTGCCGGTGAGGTGGTTGCTGGTTGTTGTTCTATGTGTTCTCACCATACTCAGCCCGATGGCGCTGACATCGATACCGGCTTACGCCCAATCCTCTCACAATGACACTCAAACTCCTAAAGTGAACACACCCCCTGCGGCGCGTTTACTTTCAATATATGACGGAACCTACACGGGTACGTTCAACTACGAGTATCAGGTATATCGGACGAATGAGAAAGGTGATGGATGGGTGGCAGTAAGCGGCTGGATTCCTGCTTCCTTCAGTCTCACAGTGACTCTTACTTATAAGTCTATTTCTTCCGGAATGGTAAATCTTGATATCACGAAAATCACCTGTAGCGACCCGGCGTTTGGCACTGGACCGGACGGTATTACCCCTGTTGACATCCCATCACAACCCAGAATAGTAAAATTACCTTTGAGCACGCCAGCTACACACGAGATAGGGGGGTTCGAGATCTATTTCCCGAATGGCGCCAGGCTCCGGACCCCAGAAACTAGCAATGACCTCTCGGTGAGTTCAGGAGGACAGACGCTGTCAGGCAGCACCTGGCAAGCCATTACCACTCAAGGCCCCCTGCTAAATCCTTCCTTGTGGTACGACACTGCGGGCCAGAAAGAAAGATTAGAAACATTTAATGACCACAAATTCAAGAGCTGGAGTCTCACAAAAGTATCTAGTCAGTACGACACACAGAGCTTGGCTCAAAATAATCGAGAAATGCTAGAGGCCGCCATCAAGGCAGACGATGTTAAGGGAATATACGAGGCCGCCACCCTGTTAGGCGACGTTCAGGGAATCTTAGAGGCTTATGCTAAAGCTAAAGTGGGCCTGATGAATCCCAAGGAAGAAGAACTGCCAACCACGACTATTCCGCCAACAACCACCTCTCCCGATATAATCAGTTTTGAGCGTCCGGAACAAGGTGGTGTTGTTGATCTTAGCAGCGAGTCATTTAATCTGAAGCTTAGGCAACTCTACGGAGCGTCTAGCGGGGAGGAGGCTCGGGAGATATATGACAATAAGGTTAACGCCCGCAAGCAAGAACTGGATGCGTCTCTTGTAAAATCCCGGGACCGCATCAAAGAGATTGATGAGGAACTCCGCCGCATCAAAGCGACACCCTTGTCTCCCCTCGAACAGAAGGTGCTCGACTTTCAAAAGGAACAAGCCTTGGAAAAGGCGAACAAGAGAGTGTTTGACGCCTGGGTAGACTTGTTTATGTCCCTACCCAAACCAAAGCCAAAGGATATTATGGATGCAACAGGTGTCAGCAAGTTTTTCGGGCGGGATATATGGGAGAGATGGGATTCTGGAGAAAGCCTTAACTGGCGGGACGCAGAAAAAATTGCCTTGCTGGGAGTAGACATAATTGTATTAGGTGCGACATTGCCGGTGATGGCAGGTGCGACATTGCCGGTGATAGCCGGTGGCTCGACCATCGTTGCCGCGTGGGGTACCGGCGTTTTATTGGCGAGCGCTGGTATAGAATTGTGGTCTGCATATAGTGCGGTTAGCACCTTGGAAGACAAAGGTGGGAAGGTGCAGCCCGATATTGAAAAGTATGAAAAGTACCGTCGCGAGTATCTTGAGCATATGAAGGATCTGGAAAAAGCCACAATAGAACATCTCAACCACGAGGAAGAACGGTGGTCTCGTCTTGGCATAGTCCGACAAAAATAATTCGGTTTGAGATAGTGGGTACGTAGCAAACGCGGGCCGGATGGGCCGGTAATTGGCTTGCCCCAGCCAGTTTTGGAGTATCTATGTCGGTACACATTAAACCCAAGTTTACGGCGCTCGCGGTGCTCACGCTCGTGGTGGTTATCGCTTTTATCCGTTTTGGGCCCTTTAATTTCAACTTATTTAGCTGGAAGGGAGCACCGCTGCAGACAATCAGTGCTACTGAGAACGATGCTCTCTGGGCCAAGGCGAACACAGCCCTCGCCGGGTTTTTGGGCGAGGGGTTTAAGACATTTGGTCAAGATAGTGGCCAACCGGCCACAAAGCAAGAGCTGGCCCTACTCTCTGGATATATTAACGATTTCAGTAAAGCGGTAAAGGAGCTAAAGGGGGTAACGCCTCCGTCTGAACAATCGATAATGCACTGGGCTCTTTTGCCCGTTTATCAGGAGATGCTGGGCCCTATGGCGGGTATCAGGGATGCGCTGCTCGCTGGTGACCCCTGGGCAGCGGACCTGGAGTGGCACAAGCTGGCGTTGCTACTGGACGAAGTGGGTGGAACCACGGAGATACTGACGCCCGAGACCTCTTCTGTGGCGGTTGCCACTCCTGAACCGACTCCAACCCCGACATCGACACCAACACCAACGCCAACATCGACTCTGCCCTCGGCCCCCGCAGTGCCAACACTAAAGTCACCTCTTAATGGCAGCCTGTCTTCATCACTGACCCCCGCATTAGAATGGCAGCCCTCGATTGGAGCCTCTTACGGACTTCAAATAGCCACTGACCAACGTTTTAGTAATATTATTATCGAGGTAAGGGGGCTAAAACAGGCAAGCTATATCGTGCCCTCATCTAAACTGGACTCTGGCAAAACTTATTACTGGAGGGTGGGTGTTGGCACCGTTGAGGGGAAGTCAGGGTGGTCACCATCTTGGTCTTTTGTGGTGCTGAGTGCACCTACTCCTGCACCATAACTACCATAGCCACACCTATGGGACTCTTACTTCGCTGCAAACTGCCTATCTTGGGGCGCACATTAGGTAACAATCTAGTAAATTGTTACCTGTCACAAGAACGCCATCATTACGTCCAGCAACAAGTGATTACTTAGGATGTTGTTTTGAGGCTGAAGGGAATTATTATTGTGCTTATGTGCTCAGAATGATATTGGGATAAGCTGCCTCATGCTTTTCTAACGGCAGTCCGTTGTCTCAGGTCGAATTTCTCGGCCACCTTCCGGAAACCGGTCAGCGAACCTCCCAGGACTTTGTCGTCAACACAGTAAGATATCCGGAAGTACCCCGGCGTGCCGAAGCCAACGCCAGGAACGGTCAATACCTTCCACTCCTTTAGCTCATTGACAAAAGCGACCTCATCTTCCAGAGGGGATTTGGGGAACATATAGAAAGCCCCCTGAGGTTTTGTCAGGGAGTATCCCATCTCGATGAGATTATTGTATAAGAAATCTCTCTTTTTCTGATACTCGGCGATAGAAACAGTCACATTCTGCAGGGGAGTTACCAGGCGCTGCAGCAGGGCCGGAGCATTGATAAACCCGAGCGTCCGGGTGCAAAAGATAAATCCGTTCATTAAGTCGTCATGTGGTTGACATTCAGGATGAACGGCGATATAGCCGATACGCTCACCCGGTAATGCCAGGTCCTTGGAGTGAGAGGTGACAACAATGGTCTGCTGATAGTGAGGTAAAGGCGAGGGATATTTCAAGCCATCATAGATAATCTTGCGGTATGCCTCGTCACTGATGAGATACATTCCTGTCCCGTACTGAGCATCCTTCCGGCGCAGTAACTCCCCCAGTTGCTGCCAGAAATCGTCGCTATAGACAACGCCGGTGGGATTGTTGGGAGAGTTTATGATAACCGCCTTAGTTTTGGGACCGATGGTATCTTCAAGGATATCGAGCCTGGGCATAAAGTGTTCGTCTGTGGGTAAAACTCTGGTCACTCCATTGTGGTTGCTGATGTAGTTGCCATACTCCACGAAATAAGGGGCAAATAGAATGACTTCTTCTCCTGGATTGAGTATTGTTTTCAGTACTACATTGAGAGCTCCGGCGGCGCCGCAGCTCATGATAGTATCCTTCATAGTGAGTTTGATGCCGGTCTCCAGCGAAAGCTGAGCAGCCACGGCGGCTCTGGTCTCCCGGTAGCCGGCGTTTTCCATATAGCGGTGCATTCCGCGCAAAGGGTGGTCTGCCAGCTTCTTTAGCTCATGGAGAAGTTCCTCAGGGGGTTCCATCATGGGATTACCCAGGGATAGGTCGAAAACATTGTCCTCACCGTAGCGCTGCTTGAGGGCTAAGCCTTCATCGAACATCTTCCGGATTACCGACCCTGTGGTCATACTCTTACGGATGTTTTCAGATATGGGCATTCTTTATCTCCTTTCTGCCTTGTTCGAATGCGGTAAGGTTAATTTGCCTTATTTTGTCTGGAAGGTGTTGCGAGATTTCATCCTGCCAGATACTAATCTTAAAGGGTATGAACGATGAAGCGCAACCCAGCATAAACATATTGAGTGTTCTGACATTGCCCAGTTCCTTGACCCGCTGGCTGCCATCGACCAGGTAGATGCGGTCTGCCTGTTGCTTTAGGATATTAAGCATCTCGCCATCGCTGAGATAATGCTCCTCCCCCATACTGACGGACAACGGTGGCAATGCCAGATTATTGACGATGGCTATCCCTCCGTGATGTAGATAGTGTCCCCACCTGGCGGCTTCCAGTTTCTCGAATGCCAGCAGTATATCAACATCACCTTGCTTAATCAAGGGGGAATGAACCTCGGTGCCAATGCGCACATGGCTGATAACGCTGCCCCCACGCTGGGACATTCCGATGGTATCTGTTTTCTTGGTGTCGTGCCCAGCAGTGATGGCTGCCTGAGCAATGATATCACTGGTCAGGACGATTCCCTGACCGCCGACTCCGGTAACCAGCATATCCAGCTTCTTCATGCCAATTCCTTAGCAGCAACCTCGGGTTGCCGGCTTATTGCCTGCCGGGGACAAAGTTGCTCGCAGATGGTACAGATATCGCCGGCGCATAGAGCCGTGTCGATAGTAATCTGTTCGCCATCACTCTGGATGGCGGGACAGCCGATGAGGAGGCAAACGTCACACTGGTTGCATTTCTCGTCGTCGATGACTCTGGGACCGGAACGCTTGGGTACCATCATCGAGCAGCTACCACGGACGATGATGACCGAAAGCTCGTTGCTGTCCAGTGAACTTCTGACGCTGGCTCTTAATGCTTTGAGATTGAAGGCATCGACCACGCTGACATTATTTACCCCGATGCCGCGGACCAGGCTTTCCAGTTCTACTTTAGCAGTCTTTTTACCCTGCGCCGAAATGCCGGTGCCGGGGTGGTCCTGGTGTCCGGTCATGGCGGTAGTGCCGTTGTCCAGAATTATCAGTGTTATTCGCCCGCTGTTGTAGACGGCGTTGACCAGTCCCGTGATGCCGGCATGCATAAACGTGGAATCGCCGATAACGGCAACTACTTTGCTATCGACGCCGGCTTTTTCCATGCCCAGGGCCAGGCCGATACTGGCACCCATACAGGCGGTGGTATCCAGAGCCAGCAGGGGAGGGTAGGCACCCAGGGTATAGCAGCCGATATCTCCGGTGATGATTAGTTTCGATTCTTCAGGGGTCTTACCTTTTGAGCCGGATAGTTTAGAGCGCTGCCCGATGCTGCTGAGAACAAAGAATATGCCACTGTGTGGACAGCCCGGGCAGAGCAGCGGCGGGCGTTTGGCAACCTCGGTGGTTGTGTTTATTTTTCCTTGAGAGGGTGCTTCCGGTAACCAACTGGCGTTGTGGCCGGACTGTTCGATGATATCCGGATTCAGCTCGCCGGTGCGGGGTATGAATTCCTTGCCGCTAATCTTGATGCCCATGGACTGGATATTCTCCTGGAGAAACGGGTCAAGTTCCTCGATAACTATTAACTTGTCTACCCGCGCAGCGAAGTTACGCAGCAAATTCATGGGGAGAGGATAAGTCATCCCCAGCTTCAGAAAAGAGGCTTGAGGAAGGACTTCTCTGGCGTACTGGTAGCTGACGCCACTGGTCACCACGCCCAGATTGTGTTCCCCTTCGAGTATCTGGTTAGCTGGAAAGGTCTCGGCGTAGTCGGCCAGCTTGACCAGGCGTTCCTCAATTAGCTGGTGCCTGAGCCGGGCATAGACCGGCAGCATGACATATTTGGCGACATTGTGCTGGAAGACCGCTCGATTGGCTATAGCTCGAATACGGGTAGCATTTACCACTGATTTGGAGTGGGAGATGCGCGTCGTCGTGCGTACCAGCACCGGCGTATCGAACCTTTCGCTGATGTCAAAAGCGTAAGCCATAAACTCGTAGGCTTCCTGGCTGTCAGATGGTTCCAGCATTGGTACCTTGGCTAAGTTGACATAATGGCGACTATCCTGTTCGTTCTGTGAGCTGTGTATCCCCGGGTCGTCGGCGCAGATTACAACCATACCCGCGTTGACTCCGGTAGTCGCCGCAGCCATAAAGGCGTCGCTGGCTACATTCAGCCCGACCTGTTTCAGCGACACCATGGCACGGACTCCGGCATAGGCGGCGCCCAATGCTACCTCCATGGCTGCCTGTTCATTGGTCGACCATTCGGCGTAAACATCGTCGTAATGTGCCAGGGACTCCAGTATTTCCGTACTGGGGGTTCCGGGATAGGCAGCGGCTACGTTTACGCCGGCGTGGTAGGCTCCAAGTGCCAGGGCTTCATTTCCGGAGAGTAGTTTTATCATTTTCGTTATATTACAACATGACCTGCTTATCAGGCAAATCGAACCAACTTGACGCCCAAGATACGGTAAGTGTATTATTCATCTAGGAATGATACGGGATTAGAGTTGTGAGTTGACCTGTTTTCCCGGTCTGTAAGATAGCCGAGGTGGGATACCATGATTGTCCAGATGAGAACGGGTAGTTCAGCAGAAGAGGTA
>JACQOM010000201.1 GCA_016202525.1 Chloroflexota bacterium
CAGCCCACCAGCCAGACCATGGACAACCCGAAGATAGCCACCGGCCCCACAATCTCGATACCAACCCCCTGGAAGAGCAAAATCAGGATGATAATCAGCACCGCGAACAGGAATACAGCAACATCGAGGTCCCAGCGGGCGGCCATGGCTCTATCTCTGGCTCTCTGTGCCGCTGTTCTCTCCATTTCCGGACTAAACTGCCTGATAGCTTCTTCCATAGCTCTTTCCTCCGCAGTTTCTATTCTGCCAGTCCCATTATAGCACTACCGATTATTTCTATTGCACTTGGTAGGAAAAAATACCTATGGTGTTTGTCCCTACTGCCAGATTAGCATTGGTAGTAACATCCCCGGCGCTGGCGCTGGAATCATAGGCCGGTACGATAACCGCGGCGCTGTTCCAGGTATAGGCGCCATTAAAGTCCGTATAGGTAATCCCGAGGTCACTAAATATTTGCGGTACAGGATTGTTCGGAGTGACCACCAGCTCATTATAGTAGCTGCCTGAGGCAGACTCGATGCCGCTGGCGCTGAAGGTCAGGTATAGTGTCGCACCCGAGGCAATGGATACGGCGGGGCTAAACGTCCACCTGAGGTGCCAGCGCTGGACGCCGTTGATATTCTCCATTTGCTGATATTGCGGATTGATGGTCGTGAAACCACCACCTGTTGAGTTATTGCTGTAGCTAAAGCCGGGAGGCAGGTAGTCATCTATCTGCTGAATCTTGTCGGTGGAACCCTCCTGGCTCTGGATATTGATGGTATAACCAATGGTCGTCAGAACATCAGGCGGGATGTACGGTCTATCGCTCGTCTTGAAGACATTCAGCATCCCGTTCTTCGGCGAAGTCCCGGTGCCACGGGTGATGGGAGCCTGAGCGCCACTGAGGGTATTCCACGGCGCCAGCACCACCCAGTTATAGTTCTTGGTATTGGGTCCCATGGCGCCACTTACTTGAAAAGATAGCTTCTTCACCTGCTCGGGGTGGAACTCCCGCATCTGGGAATCGAAGTCGCCCGAATACGGCCAGCGCAGCCGTACCTGACCGCCATAGCTTCCAGACGGGTTGCTCCCTTGACCTGGACGTGAGGGGTCGCCAATAATCTGCCAGGTAGTACCACCATCCTCGCTCCATTGGCTGCTGCCGGGGACATATGCCGTGGATAGAAAAGCATCGGGCAAGATATCATAGACAGCTTTCAGCCCTTGAGAGGTATTGTCGCTAATCTGCTCCAGTGTGATGGTGTAGGTATAGGTTTGAGTGGTACCGCCATTGGTGGTCGGTGATACGGTCTTGGTCGGCTTGATGGTATCGTCGGTGGACAGAACGACCCCATGCCAGCTCGCCACTGCCCGCATGACGACGCTGACACTTACCGGTGTGCCGCAGACATCCACCGAAAAATTGTCGGACTGACCATTATAAGTAAAAATGCTGGCATAGCTATTATATAGCAGCTTCCACATCACATACTCCTGGGCGGCGTCGGCGGCATAAAGCTCTTTGCTTTGCCGGGTCACAATCTGGCTACTCTTCAAAGAGGTACCGCTGAGTCTCAGTGCCGGCACCACCAGCGTTGCCCCTACCGCCAGCAGTATCATTACCAGAATAAATGCCTGGCCCGCTTGTCGTGAGCGTTTATCCTGAATCACATTGAAGAGAAAACGAACCGCCTGTATCTTCACTATAAGTCCTCCGGCCGCATATGGACGCTGAATCGGAGGGTCTCCTGCTTCTGCTGTGCCCTGGGACCGGTGGCAGTAATAGTGACATTGATAACTCTCCCATTCTGGGTAAAGCCCAGCGCCGTGATGTTCCGGCCAACGATATACGTCACGCCATCATAAATACGATGCAGACTGGTACCGGACAGCACATAGTTGCTGGCATGAGAGGTCGGATTGCTTGAGCCAAACCTGGTCTGGTCAATCCAGGCCAAACTAACCGAGCTTTGCGGGTCGTCATCGTTATCAACCAGGTCTGTGCTCTGAGCCATTATAAGGTCCTTCCTGAGCACCAGCACTGCCTGATTTATATCGCCCAGGGCTACCACCTGGCTATTGGTGCGGTCGGTGCCCACAACCATCTGGTAGGTCGTAGATAATGCTGCTACCATTACCATGCCGCCGACCAGCATCACCATCAGTACCTCGATTAAAGTAAATCCTTTCTCTTTCATCTTTTCATGTTGAAGGTCTTTTCATCTTGAAGGTACATACCGAGAGAACAGGCCTCCCTTGCCGCGATACGAGTATGGTAATCTTCTGCAGAGTCTGGTTAGTATAAGTGCTAACCCAACCAGTACCATTATCCGAGTATTGGAGGTTGATGGCTACACTATATTGAGAAGGAATAGTAATATTCTCCCCGGCGCTGGGGTAAGCAGTAGCATAGGTAGTGTTCCTGATAGTCTCAAGGTAGGCGCTAACCAGGTTGGCTGCCACTACCTGCTCATCGAGAGTACGGGCGGCTCTGGCATTTGTATTAAAAGCTACCAGCAGGCCGGTGCCGATAGCACCCAAAAGACCCAGGGCAACCACCATCTCGATGAGGGTTAACCCCATTTGCCCTGAAAAAAGCCTGAGCCTCTTTTCCCCCAACCACCTCATATTTAACCTCACTAGCCAAAGGCCCCGGTAATGGAATACATCGGCATCAGTACCGATATGGCAATCAAACCGACGAACAGGGCAATGAAGATGGTACTCAGGGGACCAATCATCCCCACCATAGCCGTCGTTTTTTCCTCCGCGGTAACCTCATAGAAATCAGCCACAACCCCCAGGGTGAATTCCAGGGTGTTGCTCTCCTCGCCCACCGCTACCATCTGGACCAGAAGAGGCGGGAAGATACTGACGCGGGACATCGGCTCGGACAACCCCTCCCCCAGCACCAACCCCCCGGCAACTTGCTTTAAGGCATCACGGATAACCTGGTTATTGCTGGACTGGGGTAATAACTCCATTATTTCCTGCAAACTCAGCCCGGCACTGATGAGAACGGACATGGTCCGGGCAAAACGTGCCAGTTCTCCCAGCAGCAGAGGGGTACCGATTACCGGAGCCGTCAATCGAACCCGGTCGAGCAACCGCCGCCCGGTAGGCTGCTTGACCAGCCAGAGTATCAGGATGGCTAATACCGACCCGCCGATGATGAAATAGAGGGGGTAACCGGTTAGAATATTGGTCATGCCGATGAGAATCCGGGTCGGTAAAGGCAACTCTACCTTCAGAGATTTGAACAAGTCGAACAACTTAGGCATGACCGCTGTCATCAGAATAACAGACACTACCAGGCCCACACCCAGCACCATAATGGGATAGGTTAATGCCCCCCCTATCTTTTTAGCGATAGCGCCCTGTTTCTCCATGAAGTCAGCCATCTGGTTCAAAACCATCTCCATATTCCCGGTCTGCTCGCCGACGGTAATCGTTCGGCAGTAGATTTCACTAAAAGTGGTAGGATGTTTGGCAATGGACTGGGTAAATGAACCACCGGAACTAAGGTCATTAACCATAGCTTTCAGAATCTTCTGAAATGCCCGGCTGGTAGTTACCTGCCCCTGCAAAATCTGCAGAGCCGGCAGCAGCGAGATACCTGACCTGAGCAGTGTCGCCAGTTGCCGGGAAAAGATAATCACATCCCGGGGTTTGACTTTGAAGA
>JACQOM010000199.1 GCA_016202525.1 Chloroflexota bacterium
CATCTTTATTCCCGAAAAAGACTGGAAAATACCCTATTCGGGAACATTATTTGTTTTTAAGGGGCACTATGTTTATAGCTTTATGAGATTTATAACGGGGAAACTGGTCTTGATTAACAACCAAGAGGGAGCTTTATAGCTCCCTCTTGGTTTACTCTCCACGCGGATACCAGCGGGCGTGACTGAGAAACCCTACCTCTTAAGGCTGTGTCTGCAGATATTTCAAATAAGTAGCAACGGCCTCGATTTCTTCATTAGTCAAGCGTATAAAACTCATCGCGTCGCCATTAAGCGCTCGCTTGATATCATCGGCTGACTTCCCACGAACATCCGGGGCCGTGTTGGGTATCCCTTTACCATCGGCACCATGGCAAGTTTTACAGCCAACTCCACCGCCAGTTTTCTGAAATATCTCCTCACCTTTCGCCCTCAAAACGGCTGGGTCAACAGTGGAAGCGGCAGGAGTGGTTGTTGTGGGAGGGGGAGTTGAGGCTGGTGGTGGGGTAGTAGGCTCAGTTACCGGCTTTCCCCCACATGCGGATAGGAACACCACCGCGACAATAGAGATGACAATTATACCTATCTTACACTTCGTTAGATGCTTATTCACCTATAAATTCCTCCATCTAAATGGACATTATCAACTCTATGGAATAATCTCGATAGCTATACGGTAAGCCGGGAACTTATATCCCAGTGACAAACCAGGATGGTCCTGCGCGTAGGTCAGTTGGGGCATATTGTACTGCCATGGCCAATCACCATGATTGCCGTCGAAGATATAAGGGTAGATATCGATGAGATGAGTCCCTGGACCACCCGTCGCCACCAGCTCGATAGGAGTATCACCATTATAGGCAAAGCCACAGGCATAGCCGATATAGGCATTATCGTAGGTGACAGCGGCGCCGTTGTCCAGTTCGGTCCAGCCTCCACCTCTAAACCATACGGTAAACTTTTCACCGGCTTTCACCCGCACAGGGACGGGCGTAACAAGGCTCTGTTCAACATAGAAAGGAACTTCGGCCAATACCTTGTTGTTCTGTACCACTTTTACCACATGCCACCCCCCGACACCTTCAGGGATGGTGACTGACGTCTGAGCGGACCCACTTTGTCCTACCGTCATGCTAGCCACACTCGGCTCATCCGAAGAGGCTGTTCGGTTCTCGGCAAGAGGGTCGCTCCGCCTTGTGGTGACCCAAAGTAAGTTGACTGCGCCGGGGGATAAGCCGCTCACCTTAACGGTTGTCTTAGTAAGCACGGGGCCTGAATTCGGGGAGAGACTGGCAGACACCCCAGGCGTCGATGTGATTTGACCCATTGACGGGATGTGGGTCCAGCCATCGCTCTTGGCAACGCGGGATAAATCGGGCCAATCGATTGTGGCTGACGGAGGCCCATTATCTTTGGTCACGGTGAACGCCTGCTCAAATGGGAGCAGATGCCTCGTGCTAAGAGCTCCGGTCTTAATGTTAAGAAACGGCTGAGCGTGACTGGCTGGGTCTACTGAGATGTAATGCTTGCCCACCGGGCCAGCCGCACGAAACTGGAATACGGCGGTGCCACGAGTGGTAGTTGCCGATATAAAGCCTGTGTACTTGTTGTCATATCGCAGGGCTGCCGTACTCTCAAAAGCCTTCGAACCAAGAGCAGTAACCTTAATGGTAATGACAGTGCCCACTGGCCCTTCCACGGGAGTCATGATGAAGCTGCGCATTAGACGATAGCCACCCTTGGCCACATCTTGGCCATCAACCGCCAGGTAAATATCATGCAACTCACCGTAATCCTCGGGAGCTATAAAGGTAGCGGTCACCTTGCCATCACCGGCGATGGTAGCACGCCCTAGCGATACCCTCTTCGGAACGTATACGCGCCCGTTATATTCTACTCCCAGTGCCAGGCCCGCTTTGGTTTCGCCAGTCTTGTAGCTGCCATCGACCGTTACCCAGATGATTTCAGCCACTTTTCCTGACGGAAGTCCGTCACCGGTTAGGGTGATGCTTGTCCCTACTGGGCCTCTTTCCGGACTGGTCTTAAGCAATCGCAGGGAGCCGAGTGAAGCCGACGACGGAGTGGAAGAAGGTGCCGAAGGCTCAGGTATTGTTAGTGTCGCCGGAGGCGTCGTTTTCGCCGTCTCAGTTGTGGATTGGCCAGTACAGGCTAACAGTAACAAACCCAAAGAAACAATACTAAAAGCTACCCAAACTAATCGTCGTCTCATATTTTCCATTATTTCCTCACTTTACCCCACTTTATTATTCGTATATCGAAATCTCTTGTTCACACAAAGAGGGAGGAACCACTCAAGTTCCCCCCTCCTATATTGACTTAGGTAGGTTCTATTCTGGTATTACTCGATGATGGTCAACCTTGATTCGATACCGCGTTCTGGTGCGCTCACCGGTATCTGCTTAAAAGTACCTGTTTTGCCATCGTTAGTAGTAGCTTCAATTGCAAAGTCAAGAACCCCAAGAGGATAATCCATCGGGGCATCCCACGCGGCTGTCCAAAACCATGGTGAATCCACGTTCGCTCCATGTCGGCCAAAGTTGAAACTCTTGGTTTCTCCATTGGGTAGCTTGAGCACAGCCGACTTTACATCAGTCCCTTGCAAGATTTTACCAGTAGCGGTATCCACCACTTTCATACGCCACACTATATGCATGCCCCGCTTAAAAGTACTGTCAATAACGCAATAGCGGCTGGCATCAACATTGTACTTGCTCTCACCGGGACCGGCAGTGACAGTATCAACATAGAAAAATAAGGACACAACTTCGGCCGGGGGTGGTGTTGGTTTCGGGGGGGGGG
>JACQOM010000196.1 GCA_016202525.1 Chloroflexota bacterium
GGGTATTACCTCGGTTTCGGTAAGCCCCGATATGATTGACCGCACCAGAGAAATAATCGCCGGCGTAGAAGAACGCCTAAAACTTAATGATTAACCAGCTTAATGTCCGTCAGATAGCTGAACAAAGGGAAGAAAGCCTCTCTCCCAATGCGGCCAAAAGCAAGCAGTCCCGGGGCAGATTCAGGTTTGAAGAACCGTGTCCGGTGCGCACCGCTTTCCAGCGTGACCGCGACCGCATTATTCACTGCAAGGCTTTCCGCCGCCTCAAACACAAGACCCAGGTCTTCATCGCCCCGCTGAGCGACCATTATGTAACCCGCCTCACCCATACCCTGGAAGTCTCGCAGATAGCACGCACCATCGCCCGTGCCCTGAACCTCAATGAAGATTTGACCGAGGCAATCTCCCTGGGCCATGACCTGGGACACACCCCTTTCGGCCACGTCGGCGAGCAAATCCTGAACGAGCTTTATCAGCCGGGATTCAGACACAACGAGCAAAGCCTGCGCACCGTCGACCTGCTGGAGAAAGATGGCCGGGGACTCAATCTCACCTGGGAAGTCAGAGATGGCATTCTCAACCACTCCAAAACGAGGGCCGATATTCTCGGGGAAAGCTCGGGCAAAGCCAGTACACTTGAAGGCCAGTTGTGCCGCATTGCCGATATGGTCGCTTACATCAACCACGATATCGGTGACGCCATCAGGGCCGGCATCATTACCGAAGAAGACCTTCCCGCCTCAGCCACCGGCATATTAGGTCACTCCCATTCGAAACGTATCAATGCCATGGTCTGCGATATTATCGAGCACTCGTGGCCGGTAAGAGACCGCAGCATCGTTAACCCGGTGATAATGATGGGCCCCCAGATTCTGGAAGCCGCTGATACACTGCGTGATTTTCTCTTCGAACGAGTGTACGACCTGCATTCCAGTCAGCAGGAAGCCGATAGAGCGAGAGAGGTAGTCCGCCGCCTGTACCGCTACTTCAATGAGCACGCTGACAAACTGCCACTGGAATACTGCTTGCGCGGCGATAACACGGAACGAAGAGTAGTCGACTACATCGCCGGCATGACCGACCAGTATGCTTTGAGACTGGTCGGGGAACTTTCCCTGATTACGGACAAGACCAACTGACAAGCCACGAGAACTTTCCAGGAGTTTCATTCCCCTAAAACCTAAAACCCGAATCACCCCGTTCTTTTATGGTTGGTGATGTCATTGCGAGGAACGTAGTGACGAAGAAATCCGAGACGTATGGGGTGACTTTTTCCGCCACAACAACCCTAAGTAATAGAACTAAAATAAGGATAAACAGCCCATTTAGTGGTATAATTTGGATAGTCACTAATCGGTCAAGAAAAGGCGAGATTGTATAAGAGATGAGCGTTATCGACGAGGTAAAACAGAGAACAGACATCGTTGAGGTTATCGGCCAGTACACCACTCTAACCAAAGCAGGACGGACCTTCCGCGGGCTATGCCCCTTCCACAGTGAAAAACACCCCTCCTTTTTTGTCTATCCCGAGCAGCAGAGCTGGCACTGCTTCGGCGCCTGTGGTACCGGCGGCGATGTCTTTTCTTTCTTAATGAAAAAACAGGATACGGACTTTGCTGAGACGCTGCGTCTTCTCGCCCAGAGGGCCGGGGTCATTATCCCCTCCAGGTTTGAGAAGGACACCGGCAAAAAAGACGAGAAGGAACGGCTATACCAGGCCAATGAAGCCGCCAGCCGGTACTTCCATAACCTGCTACTCAACTCCCCCGCCGGGGAAAAAGCCAGAAAATATCTAGCCAGCCGGGGTCTTTCGGCTAAAACTATCGCCGACTTCCGACTCGGCTTTAGCCTGGATAGCTGGGAGGCGCTTAAAAAACACCTGATGGATAAAGGTTACAAGGAGAACGAACTACTTGAAGCTGGCCTAATCATCGCCACGGAAGAGAAAAAAACGCACGACCGGTTCCGTAACCGGCTGATGTTCCCGATAAATGATGCCAGAGGCCATGTCACCGGTTTCGGCGCTAGGGTTCTTCCCGGAGAGAAGGATGATTCAATGGCGAAATACCTTAACTCGCCCCAGACGCCGACCTTCGATAAGAGCAGCAGTCTTTACGGCATCAATATGGCGACAGCCGCTATCAAGCAGCTAAACCAGGCTGTAATAGTCGAGGGCTACATGGATGTTGTCATCCCCCACCAGTACGGGTTTAACAATGTGGTTGCCGCCATGGGGACATCGATAACTGAAAAACAGATGAGCGCTCTAAAAAGGTTGACCAGAAACATGGTTTTAGCCCTCGATGCCGATAATGCCGGCGAGGAAGCTATGCTGCGCTGTGTCGACTATGAAAACAGCCTCGATGCCGAGGTAAAGGTGGCCATCCTTCCTGAAGGAAAGGACCCCGACGAGGTTATTATAGAAGATACCCGAACCTGGCAACACCTGCTGGATGAGGCCCTACCGGTAATCGACTATACCTTCGATATGGTTACGGCTAAACTCGATTTGACCACAGCCCGAGATAAATCTTTAGCCAGAGAGCAACTGCTACCTATCATCGCCAAAATAAAAGATAGCACGCGCCAGGACCACTATCTAACTAAACTGGCAAAGTCGACCGGCACCACTTACCGCAATTTAGAGGCGACACTGGGCAAAATTAAAACAAAACCTGGTACCCAAGCAGCGGGAGCCGAAGCCATGAAGCGTGCTCTGCAGCCGCTCCGTTCCAGTCCTCTTGAAGAATATTGCCTGGCACTGCTGCTCCGGCACCCTGAGCTTAAAGATAGACAGGAGCTTTTACCGGAATACTTTGAGAACAGTGAAAACCGTGAAATATTTGTCGCCTGTCAGCAGACCGATGACCCCGATACAATCGGGGCA
>JACQOM010000202.1 GCA_016202525.1 Chloroflexota bacterium
GGTTCGAACCCCGCCAAGCGCGCCATTCGGGCGGTTAGCTCAGTTGGTTAGAGCACCTGCTTTACACGCAGGGGGTCACAACTTCGAGTCATGTACCGCCCACCAATGTGTACAATAGCAAGAACCGACTCTGTCTCTTCATGCAAGCCTCGCGGTGACATGGGTAGTGTGTATGTAAGCTTGGCTTCGTCTCCCGCAATTCTGACCTCCTTTACGAAACTGCGAATGAAATGCTTTCCTTTCAGCCAGGGACCCTCGTTCCAGACTGTTCCTGAGGTCAGCGGCACATTCTCGTATCTCCTCTACAGTGGGTACTTCGAGCGTCTCTTCCGCCACAAGCATATTCAACTCTTCTTTTCGGGCTTGAAGTTTATCGTATCGTTCTCTTAGTGCGCGAATTCTTGGTCCCACGTCGTCGAGTGATACTTTGCCGGTTTCAATCGCATCGTAAAGCCGCTCCAGTGTATCTTTTCCGCTTCCATTATGAGGAGTCAACATGAGTTATTTATGCTCCCTACCTTTTAATTTTTACCAAACTTATCTACGGGCCGATTCTTTCTACCTTGAGCATATTCGTGGAACCGGCTACTCCGATGGGCACACCGGCGGCGATGATTATTAAATCGCCTGGCTTGGTAACTCCAAGGTCTCTAGAAATCCTGGCTCCCAGAGCAAAAAAATCATCTACAGACGCCGGTTCGGGTATCAAGTGAGGGCGTATGCCCCAGTATAATAGCAATCTGCCGGACACGGCATGGCTGGGAGTTAACGCCAGTATGGGAACACTGGGCCGGTATTTTGATACCCGCATAGCGGTACTTCCGGATTGAGTAAAGGCCACAATAGCAGCCGCTCGTAGACTATATGCTATTTGACAGGCACTGTAGCTTATCAGTTCATCTGTCTCACGCCCAAGCCAGCCGTGTCTTTCTTCCAGAATCTGTTCATAAAGCAACTTTTTTTCTGCCGCCCGGGCAATACTCGCCATCATCCTCACCGCCGGCACCGGATATTTACCTATTGATGTTTCGGCAGACAGCATGATAGCGTCTGTTCCGTCAAAGATGGCATTGGCGACATCGGTGGTTTCAGCGCGTGTCGGGCGTATCGATTCTATCATCGATTCCAGCATCTCAGTGGCGGTGATTACGGGTTTCCCGGCATGGTTACATTTTTTGATAATTTCCTTTTGTACCAGTGGAACCCTCTCCAGTGGAATTTCAACACCCAGGTCACCTCGGGCAATCATAATGCCATCACTGGCGGAAAGAATACTGCCGAAGTTGTTCACTGCCTCACCACGCTCGATTTTTGAAATGATTGGTAGTCTCACATTGTTCTCATGCATTATAGCTCTGACATCGTCGATGTCCCTGTCACTGGTAACAAAGGAGAGAGCTACATAATCTGGTTGCTGTTGGATAGCAAAGATGATATCATCCCGAAGCTGGTCGGTAATGAATGGTAGAGAAATAGACATGCCTGGTACAACAAGACCTCGTCCTTGCCGAAGCAAGCCCCCGACCTTAACCCGGCACTTTACCTCAGTACCATCTATCTCTTGAACTGTGAGTTGCATGTCACCATCATCAAGGATAACAGTACTGCCCACTTTGATATCCCTGGCGAGATTGGGCAAAGTCACCGGGAGTAATGAGGCATCGCCTTCTATGTCTCGGCTAGTGAGCCGCACCAGGCTGCCTTTTTTCAATACCGCCTGGCCCCCTTTTAGCTTACCGATTCGATATTTAGGTCCGGGCAGGTCGATAAATATGGCTACCTCTATTCCCGTACGCCGGCTCATTTCTCGGATTGTTTCGATATAGCGGGTATGTTCACTAAGCGTGCCGTGAGATAAATTAAGGCGGGCAACATCCATGCCTGCCTTTATTAGTCGCTCAATAACAGAGGCTGAGCCGACCGCAGGACCGATAGTGCAGACTATTTTTGTCCGCCTGAGATAATATCCAGGGTTTTTCATATCACTCCTCCCGGTACTTTCTGAAGGTGGCTGGTTAATTATACCATTGGCCTGGTCTGCAGGCTCATCTCACCTTCATTGGCAAAGTCCAGGACTAGTGCTTTACTGGAATGCGCGGAAGCAGCCAGCGGGCAGCAAAGAGCCCCGCCAGCATATAGACTCCAGCCGCCACGGCGAAAATCGGTCTGAGTCCCACCACTGTCGCCAGGCTGCCACCGATTAGCGGTCCGATTCCACCGCCAAGAGAGCTGGCACTCTGGGACAGACCGAAAGCAATCCCCTGCTGGTCTTGTGCTGCTGACAAGCCCACGATAGCATTGGATGATGTTGCCAGCCCACCCCGCAGCAATCCAGTCAAAGCCAGAAAAGCTGCCAGCAAACCTACCGAGCCGGCCCATATCGGTGGGAGATAAAGCAGGCCGATAATGAAGCAGGAGAAGACCATTATCCTGGGCAGGCTAATGCGTTCACCCAGGCGTCCGCTGGCCAGGCTGGATATGGCTGCCGCCAAGCCCATAAGGCTAAAAGTCAGCCCGGCTGCCGTTGCTGCCCTGCCTGCCGGGTCAAGTTCTTTTATCCGGAGGGAGATTATAGGCGATACAAATGATTGGCCCATATTCAAAAGGAACAGAATCACGAAGACAATAAGCATCTGGCGCGACTTTGCCAGACGCAGCATACTACGCAGCGAGGTACCCTGCCCTTGAGACGGCCGCTCAAAATGCTCCTTGACCATCAGTAGTACGATGATGCCACTGAGAACAAGCAAGGCACCGGACATGTAAAATGTGACCTGGTATCCTAGATGGTCGGCAACGAAACCACCGATTAACGGTCCTAGACTTTGTCCGCCAAATACCGCCAGCATAATGATACCCATGGCGAAAGACATGCGGTTGCGGGGAACGGTGCTACTTGCCAGAGCAGTCATAGCGGGAATACTACCGGTAACCAGGCCCTGGCACCAGCGTAAGAAAATGATTAAGTAGATATTGGGAGCAAAACTCATCAGTGACAAAACCACTGCCCCACCGAACATTACCCGCATTACCATTGGCTTGCGACCGAAACGGTCGGCGAGTAACCCCCATACGGGAGAAATAAGGAACATAGCCACGCTCAGCCCGCTTGACGCCATTCCCGACCAGAAGGCTGCTTCCTTTGTGGTAAGGTCACCCACCTTCTGAATATATAGCGGCAACAACGGGTCGATAAAAGTAAAAGCCATCATGGCCAGAAATTCAGCAGCGAAATTAGCTGCTAGATTCCTCTGCCAGGAGGTAGAAGCCAAGTTCTTACCTGTTCCTTTCCGGATTGGTCTGGAGTGTGAGCTCAGCGTGTAGCTTCGCCAGACAGCATATCATTTTACCACATTTCTGCGGCACAGGGGATAATAACAACCAAAAGCAAACAGAACCATAACTTCGGGCCGAAGTGGCAAAGAAGCTGTCTTTTAGATATTGTTACCGCAGGATGACCCTTTCATAAAGAGTGGTCCAACCGTCCTCTCTCTATCGTAAAGTACTGCCCACCATTGAGAATTAGAGAGATTTGCTAGCCCGGCTTTCTGCGAAAGCAAGGAGAGCCTCTCTGAAGAGGCTCTCCCGTCAATCTAGCTCCGGTTGGCTTATCTGCTGGGTAATGAGACTCAGGAAATAGGCTTCGTATCAGCAGGAGTCCCCTTTATTTTCTGCTGATACGTCTTGACCATGGTTTCCATGACCTCTTTGACGTTTTTCTTTCCCACCGCTTTGCCGGCGTTGATAATTGTCGCAGTGGTGATGTTGTCCGAGTTACCCATATTGTTGTCCGGCATCATACAGCCACAATTCCAGCACATGTCTTACCCTCCTTTAATCCTCTTAACTCTCTTTATTACGATTCTGTTACCTGGGTAGAGACTTCAAAAACTCAACCAAGTCAGCTTTTTCTGCCGCTGTTAGACCCAGCTTAAAGTTACTGTCGTAATGATTTATAACGTCACCTAGAGTAGCAAAGCGTCCATCATGGTAAAAACCGCGCTTCATATGAGTCCACAGTCCACCAAGCGGCGTTGTCCGGTACATGCCATCAGGCGAACGGCTTGCCTGGAAATCGTCTATTCCCATTTCTTTGGCGCTGTGCATGCTCCATCCCGGTTCGGTGTAGAGAGGTGGCACATGGCAGGTGGCACATTTAGCATTCCCCTCAAAAACAGCTTTCCCTCGTGTTGCTGCGGCCTCATCGAAGCTTCCTTGCGCTGGCTTTGGCGCCGGGATAGCGAGCTGATAGAAGTGCAGGGCAGCCAGTTTTGAAGTCACCATGTCAGGATTACTCCGCACGTTCCATCCCCCGCTGGCGGCTGCAACCGGGTATTTGACCGGGTCATTCAAGCGCGGGTCGAAGAACGTACCCGTGCCGTGCATTTGAGTGTTGGCCACATAGGCGTTCCAATAAGTGACCGAGCCCCAGCCATTCCAGGTGTGAAGATTGACACCCGCCAGACCGAAAGCCGGTGGAATCAATGTCGGATGGGACTTGCCATCAGGGCCCAGCGCCTTGCCGTCATGGGAAACCTCGGCATCATACCTGCCCGGTCCCCAGCTGTTGAGAACCGTTTTTAAGGTGGCCACATCCAGATTTTTCAAATCAGGGGCATTCTTGAGCAAGTCCACAACCGGCTGCAGGTTAGGCGCAAAAGCAATGATGGCGCCGGGATTTAAGTCCTGATTAGACCAGCCGTCCAGACGGTGACCGATGCCGGCGGTGAAGGAGTCATCTACTCTGGAATGACAGACGGCACAGGTTATGCCAATCGTCGTTAGGCTCTTATTTTGCGAGTCGAAAGTGCCGATGACACCGACGACAGCTTTGAGTTTCAATAGTTCGAGGGTGGTTGCCGGGTCGTCCAGATTGACCTTACCTGCCTTCAAAGCGTCAACCACACTTTGGGGGAGGGCGTCCACGTCCAC
>JACQOM010000200.1 GCA_016202525.1 Chloroflexota bacterium
CGGGACTTACAACCTGTTCCTGCTCCTAGCCATAGGCTCTATCTCAATCAACGTGGTGGCGCTCATGCTCAACCAGTGGAGATGCCCGCTGACAACTTATGCTGAAAAAATGGGGGCCATAAAAGGTTCGGTCACCGATATTTTCCTGCCGGACTGGATAGCGCCAAATGTCTTTAAAGTCGCCGTCATACTGTTTCCCGCCGAACTACTTCTGTTGGCTTTCCGCTACTTCACCGAGGGATAGATTTTCTGCAGCATATATACATCCAGAAGTTTATCAAACTTTCTACCGACCTCTTTCATCACACCGATATTCTCGAAGCCGACACTCTGGTGGAGATGGATACTCACCCGGTTGCCCTCCGTTATCCGGGCAATTACGGTATGAAGTCCAGCCTTCTCCCCTTCCCTGACTACAGACTCCAGCAGCTTTCTCCCTATGCCCTGCCTGCGGAACCCTCGCCTTACATATAAAGAAATCTCAGCCGTATCATCATAAGCACAACGGTCCGACCATTGGCTGAGAGATGCCCAACCGACAACAGCCTTGTCCTGTTCAGCAACGAGAATGGGATTCCGGGAGCCGTGATTGGCAAACCATGTTTTTTGTTCAGCATCCGTCTTCGGCTCGGTATCGAAGGTGGCATTGCTCGTCAGAATGGCATCATTGTAAATATCGGAGATTGCATTGAGGTCGGTTAATTTCGCCCGTCTAATCGTCAACATCGGCTCAACTCCAGACTACCTCGATGGGCGCCACCAGAAGAGAACGGAACGCATACCATCGGGCCAGATATACTTATCATTTTTCAGAGTCAAACGGCGGACGAGAGTATTGCGGATAAGCTCATCATGAGCTGTGGATGACTCTAGGCGAAGGTGCCGCTTGGCACGGGCAAAGGCTTCGTCGATAGTATCATTCTCCCAGAGGGCGATACCCTCTTCCACCAGCACATTAGCATAAATACCCAACTCATAAAGGGCATTATAGGCGACAATGGCGTTGGGGCTGTCATAACGGCGTCCGGAAATCGCCAGACATAGCTCATTGATGATGCCATCATGGGGAGGAATATGCAGGGCGATATAGCATCGCTCTCTGGCATGATTCTCCATCTTGTGGACGAAACCGGCAAATTCCGGGCTGGCATTCATTGCATGAGCACAGATAACGACGTCATGAGGCTCAACGGCAGCTTCCTGCCAGGTAGCCGCCACAATCTGGATATTACTCAGCCTGGCAGCAGTAATACTCTGCCGCAGCATATCCTGCATGTCAGCCGATGGTTCGACCGCCGTGACACTCCTGGCAATCCGGGCAACAGGAATCGTCCAGCGGCCGGCACCCGACCCAACATCCAGGACAGTACTCCGACTATCGATGTTCCGCAGAATGAAATCAAGAAGAGGGTCGGACTTCTCATGGGCCTGTCCCCGGACTGAAGACTCAGCCTGAAGGCTGCGGGCGTGGAGTGCATACCGGCTCGCCCACTCGCCACTCCTCAACTTCATCGTGGTGGCCAGTTCCCGCCATAGCTCCAACCAGTCTATCTCCCCCAAAACAATCACCCGCCCTCAAAGAGTCTTTTGAGTTGAAATATGGAAAACGATAATCAGCGCAATTTACTTAAGGCAGCTTCAATCCGTCTCAGACTCCGCTCTTTACCCAGCACCGCCATAGTCTGGAATAGCGGCGGCGCCACTGCCCGGCCGGTAACGGCTATTCTCAGCACGCCGAAAAACTGTCCGGTTTTCAGCTTCAATTCATCAGCCATCGGTCTGAGCAATGCCTCCAGAGATTCGATATCGAATGCGTTAGATTGCTTCAATCGCTGTTGGGCTGTTTCCAGAGCCTGAGTGGTCGACTCTTTACTCATACCCTTACCAATCAGCAGAGCGCTATCATAAACAAGTTCATCGACGAAGAAAAACGAAACCAGGTCAGGTATTTCAGACAGTGTCTTCGCCCGCTCCTGAATAAGCGGCATAATCTGCCTGACATACTCTGCAGATAGGGGACGCTTGATTTCAGGTAGCAGACCTTTATCTAAAAATGGCAGCGCCCGCTGTGCAAAATCTTCTGCCGTCAGGCCGCGGATATACACTCCGTTCATCCAGTCCAGCTTCTCCCGGTTGAAAATAGCCGCCGTCCGGCTGACCCGCTCCAGAGAAAACTTATCGATAAGTTCCTGCCGGGAGAAAATCTCGGTCTTATCGTCCAGCGACCAGCCGAGCAAAGCCAGGAAATTCAGCATCGCTTCCGGCAGGTAGCCCTGCTCTCTATAATCGATGGCCGATACCGCCCCGTGCCTCTTGCTAAGTTTGGAACGGTCCCTCCCCAGCAGGATGGGTAGATGGGCAAACTGCGGTTGTTCATAGCCCAGAGCCTTGTAGAGCATGACATGGCGCGGGGTGCTGGATAACCACTCTTCCGCCCTGATGACATGGCTAACCTTCATATTATGGTCATCGACGACATTAGCCAGGTGATAGGTGGGATAACCGTCCGATTTGAGCAATACCAGGTCGTCGATGGTGCTATTCTCGAACTTCAACTCCCCCCAGATGAGGTCGGTAAAACTGGTCTGTCCCTCAAGCGGCGTCTTGAAACGGACTACCGGCGTAATGCCTTCCGTCGCCTTCTGCGCCCAGACTTCCTCACCCAGGTCACGGCAATGGCGGTCATAGCCCGGCGGCTGCTTAAGCCTGACCTGCTCCGCCCGCATCTCAGTCAGACGCTGCGGCGAACAATAGCAATAGTAGGCATCCCCCTGTGAAATCAGTTGCTCGGCGGCATAACGGTACAGGTCCAGTCGCTGCGACTGAAAATAGGGCCCGTACTGTCCGCCCGCCTCAGGCCCCTCATCCCAGTCCAGGCCCAGCCAGCGGAGGCTGTCCAGAATCGCTTCCACCGCCCCCTCCACCTTGCGGGCGGTATCGGTATCCTCGATGCGGACAATGAAGCTACCCTTATTATGCCGGGCAAAGAGCCAGGCAAACAGGGCGCTCCGGATATTGCCCACATGGGGGAAGCCGGTGGGGCTGGGGGCATAACGGGTTCGGATTGGGTTAGTCATCTAAACCTTTCTACACTAAATAAGTAGATAAGAACCTCTGAACTCCTTCCAGCATATCTTTTACATGTCCAGCATCATATTGACCAAAGTTACCATGGTCAGCGTTATTCCTTATATCGTTCTGCGGCCACATTATGTTGGAGGCGGATGTCGTGTAGCTAATAATTTTTGCCCCAATGGCAATTAGACTATCCAGTCTTTCTAAAATCCTGTTAATAGCCATCCTTTACCTCTCCCCCATTCTACCACCCCACCCACCAAGATTCTAGCTTTATTTGTGGAAATCTCACTCCTTGTATGCCCATCCCCTTGCTAAGGGGGGAAAAGACTTTAGAGAGAGTTAGTCCCCTCATCGCCATTGACAACTTACTCATTTCTATAAGATAATAAGATGTAAGAAATCAGACATCCTAAATCTAACAAAAGAGGTAAATCATATGAGTGAGAGAAAAGTAGCTGAGGCAGTGCTTCGTCCGAAACGTCAGATAACTCTTCCAAAGGAGATATGTAACCAGCTAGGAATCGAGCCTGGTGACGTGCTGGAGTTGCTGGTTGAAGACTCCGCTCTTATTGCCAGGCCGAGGAAAAGTGTAGCTCTGGAAGCGCTAAAGGAGATTCAACAGGCTTTCCGACGTTCAGGAATTACCGAAGAAGAACTTCAAAAGGCCGGGCACAGGGTAAGGCAAGAAATAGCCAAAGAGCGATATAGTGCCAGAGTCTAAGCCCCGGGTTTTTCTGGACAGCAATGTAATTTTCTCAGGGCTTTATTCCTCTGAAGGAGCACCAGGCGTTATCCTTGAGCATTTCGTCAAAGGGAGTATAAGCGTGGTTGTGTCACAGCAGGTATTGGAAGAAGTGATTCGCACCGTTAAGGAGAAGCTGCCCGATTCCCTTCCCGCTCTGAGGAGACTTCTGATAAACACACCACCAGAGGTGGCAGCCGACCCCGAACTGCCAGATATAAAGCGCTGGACAAAGAAACTAAACCCCGGGGACGCGGCTATCCTGGCGGCAGCAATAGCTGCCCAGCCCGATTACTTCATTACAGGTGACAGGCACTTTATTGATAATCCCAATATCGTCAAAGAGACAGGCTTGACCATCATTATGCCGGCACAGTTTCTAAAAATCAGGAAAGAGACTTCACAGTAATTAACCTATCTTTTCCAGCGCCTGTGCCAAATCAGCGGGCAGTTCAGACTGGAACTCCATATAGTCGCCAGTGGAGGGCAGCTTAAAGCCCAGGCGGGAGGCGTGGACGAACTGCCGTGATAGATAGGGCGACTTGACGCCATAGACGCTATCACCGACCACCGGATAGCCGATTGCCGCCAGGTGGACGCGTATCTGGTGGGTACGGCCGGTCTCCGGCCTGACCTCGAGCAGGGTATATTTACCGATATACTTAACGACATGATACTGAGTCCGCGCTTGACGGCCCTTATCCTCAGTCACCACCGCCATCCGCTCCCTATGACGGCGGTCGCGTCCCACCGGCGCCTCGATAGCACCATCCTCCGGCATCAGCCGCCCCTTGACCAGCACGGAATAGACCTTTACCACCGTACGCGCCTTAAACTGCTCAGCCAGATTCAGGTGAGCGGCGCCATTCTTGGCGACCACCATCACCCCGGAAGTATCCCTATCCAGCCGGTGCACAATGCCCGGGCGACGCCAATCATCCGTTTCCGGCAAACTGGCTAAGTGGGACAGGATAGCGTTGACCAGAGTATGAGTCGGGTGACCCGGTGCTGGGTGGACTGTCAGTCCCGCCGGCTTATCGATAACCAGCAGGTCATCATCCTCATAGAGGATATTCAACGGGATAAGCTCAGGCTGTAAAGTACTGGGGGTGGGGGGTGGCACGCTAATGGTCAGCCCATCACCGGCATTAAGTTTGAGTCCCGCCCTAGCAACATTATCGTTAACTGTGATATTGCCATCGGCAATCAGCTTTTGAACCTGCGTGCGGGAGAGTTCCGGTAAACGCTCGCTGACATACTTATCAAGGCGGGTTCCCGGATTATCGGCTACCAGGCGGTATACCTTGATGTTACTTACCAAGTTCGTTCATCACCGGCCAGGTCGAAGATTCTTTGAGTTGGTTAAGCCTGGCCTTTTTTAACCGTGCGGATTGAGAAAACAAACAGGATAACGCCGATGACTATCACCGAATCGGCAATGTTGAACGCCGGCCACATACCGATATCGATGAAATCGGTGACATGTCCCAGCCGCAACCGGTCAGTCAGGTTGCCGATTGTTCCACCCAGAATTAAACCGAGAGCAAGCTTGCTTAACCGGTTTTCCAGAAAGGGAAACCGATGATAAATGAAAAAGGCCATGAGCAGCATAGTGCCGACACCAACCAGAGCAATGAGGGTCAGCGATAGTGACTGGCCTTGAAACAAACCGAAGGCCGCGCCAGTATTGCGGACATAGGTCAAGCGAAACAGTCCCGTCGGCGGTATCGATTGCCCGACATTCAGATTAGACCTTATCCAGAGCTTACTGAACTGGTCGGCCATCACCACCAGCAAGGCAATAAGGGCAAAAACCACGCTCCACCATTTACCCAGTGAATGACCTGCCTCTGGCATTCTTTTCCTTACAAACCATACATAGAGTCGCATGGGGAAGCACTTCAAGACGGGCTGGATCTATCGCTTTACCACAATTATCACATAGGCCGTAGGTGCCTTCGTCGAATTTATGTAAAGCATGCTCTATCGCCGCCAGGTGGTCTTTTGTCTGTTTCTCCACAGCCAGCCGCTTCTCAAGTTCAAAGCTTTCGGTAGCCTCCTCTTCCCTCTTGCCAAAAGGACTTCCTTCCCGCCTCACCTCGTCGGGCCGGCCAGAATCTTGCAGTTGCGCCAGGTCGCTGAGTAAATGCTTTTTCTCATCTTCCAAGCGCGAGCGAAGGTGACTAAACTTAGTACTCACTTGTTCTCCTCCGTCCACCTGTCAGCCTGACATAAACCTTTTTCAATTTACCTGGCCTGGATGCTAACAGGTAAGCTTTTGTATCTTAAGTGTTACCTTAGAGAGCAATAGTGATTGAA
>JACQOM010000203.1 GCA_016202525.1 Chloroflexota bacterium
AAGCATAAGCCGATGTTCAGCCGTCATATGGATACCGGTGATTTCGTGGTAGTAATTAATGCTGAGAAAATTCATGTTACCGGCAATAAGGCTAAGCAGAAGCTCTATTACCGCCATTCCGGGTATCCGGGGGGACTCAAGAGTATCAGCCTGGAAGTAATGATGCAGACCCATCCTACCCGGGCAATTGAGTATGCCGTTCAAGGTATGCTGCCCCACACCAGGCTGGGAGACGGAATGATGAAGAGGCTCAAGGTCTATTCTGGTAGTACCCATCCGCATCAGAGTCAGGTAGCGGCTACTCTAGCTAAGGCGGAGAAGGAATAGCGGTTCAGGTAAGCAAAGGGGAGGTTCATTTGGCAAAACAGGCTTATTTTCAGAAGACAGGCAGGCGTAAAACGGCGGTAGCTCAGGTGAGACTGGTGCCGGGTGGCGGCGCCATTGTTATCAATGGTATCCCCTATGAGGAGCTGTTTCCTCGCCTGGTACACCGCCAGTCGATAATGAAGCCTCTGACAGTTACGGAGAGCATGGGTAAGTATAGCGTCACGGTCAAAGTATCCGGTGGCGGCATAACCGGGCAGAGTGATGCCATCTCTATGGGTATTGCCCGTGCCCTGGTTGAGGCGGATGAGAGCCTCAAACCGGCGCTCCGTAAGAACGGCCTCCTGACCAGAGACGCCAGAGCTAAAGAGAGAAAGAAGCCTGGTCTCAAGCGGGCGCGCAAGGCGCCTCAGTACACCAAGCGGTAAACTAGCAAAGATATTCAGCGAGAGGGATAAATTTTTGAGAGGGGCGAAGCCCCTCTCTTTGGTATACGCCTCCTTCCCTTACTAAGAGCTTTGTATCAAAAGTACCGCATTCGTGTCACCCTAGAGCACATTCACTTCGCTCAGTGTAAACTCCGCGAAGGGTCCCAGGGTGGCGGGGATTATTTTTGTATTGCCCCGGCCCCACCTGGGATTCTTCGTCGCGGAGTTTACACTGACCCTGAGCGTGCCGAAGGGGAATATGCTCCTCCAGAATGACATTTGATACAAGACCATGGGAGAAAGGCACCTAAAGCAATAATCGAGTCAAGGAATCCGCAGAATATCAGAGCGTCCAATTTTCTTTCTTTCGTGGTATGATTATTATATAGAGGGTAGGCAGTAAAATACTCTTATAATAGCGTATCTTATTCTGAAGTATCTCATTTCACCCGCTCTGACAGAACACAGGACGGAACGCCATAGGCCTAAAGGAGGACTGCTCTTTACGCATGGGACCTTTTGAGGAACAGCAAGACCCGGAATCCCTTCTGCCCAAACGCATTAACCGGTTATATGAGCTTGCCCATAACCTCTGGTGGAGCTGGCATGAGGACGGACGGCAAGTATTCCGTTCCCTTGATTACGCGCAGTGGCGGACCTGTGAGCACAATCCGGTCAAGCAACTGCGCGAAATGAGTCCCGATAAGCTGAAGTCAGCCGCCAGAGACCCGGCTTTTCTGGAACTGTATGACTCCGTAATGCTGAAATTCGATGCCGACATTTCCGGCGAAAACACGTGGTGCAGCCAAACTTACCCGGAGAAATTCGATGGGCAAATCGCCTATTTTTCACCGGAGTTCGCCATTCATGGTTCTCTTCCCATCTACGCCGGCGGCCTGGGTATTCTGGCCGGAGATATCTGCAAAGAGGCATCCGACCTGGGCTTACCATTCGTCGGTGTTGGCTTCATGTATCCCCAGGGCTATTTTCACCAGCATATCTCCTCCGAAGGCTGGCAGCAGGAAGTCTACAGACAGTTGGATTTCAATGATGCACCGATATCTCCCTGTGCCTGGCCGAAGGGATGCGGGCCCCTGGTGCCCGTACAGCTCGCCGACAGGGTATTATACCTTTCCGTATGGCTGGTACATGTCGGCCGGGTTAACCTGTATCTTCTTGACACCAACGTTGAAGAAAATACGCCCCAGGACCGGACTTTGTCAGCGCGGCTCTATACGGCTGACCCGGAAGAACGCATACGGCAGCTAATCGTCCTTGGCAGGGGTGGAGTGCAGGCACTGCGTCTGCTGGGTATCAACCCATCACTCTGGCACGCCAACGAGGACCACACGGCTTTTATGATGGTGGAGCGACTCCGGGAAGAAATAGCGCAAGGCGCCTCTTTCCCCGAAGCTCTGGAAAGGGTGCGTGCCAGTACTGTTTTCACCACCCATACGCCTGTTGCGGCCGGTCACAATATTTTCCCGGTTCAGCTTATGGAACGGTACTCCCCTAAACTATGGGAATCTCTGGGAATTGACCGGGATACTTTTTTGGAACTTGGCCGATACTACGGACTGGAACCAGGCAAATTTAGTCTGGCCGCTTTCGCTCTGCGGGTGGCCGGTCAATCCAATGCGGTAAGCAAACTTCACTGCCGGACAACACAGAAAATATGGCACGTGCTCTGGCCAGGTCTGGCTGAAGAGAAGGTGCCGATTACCTATGTCACCAACGGTGTTCATCTACCTACCTGGCAGGCGCCGGAAATGAATGAGCTCTGCCAGAAGTACCTGGGTACGGATTTCTTACATAACCATGATGCCCGGGAATTCTGGAAATGTACTGCTGACATTCCTGATGAACAGTTCTGGGAAGTGCGTCATCTTCTCAAGACAAGACTAATCCGTTCCATACAGGACCGTGCTCAGCAGCGCTGGGTAGTAGACAGCGTGCCTACCCAACAGGTGCTGGCAATGGGGACGTTACTCGACCCCTATGCGCTGACTATCGCCTTTACCCGCCGGTTCGCTGAGTATAAGCGACCATACCTGATTCTGTCTGACATCGAACGCCTTAAGAAAATAGTGAACAATCCGTTACGGCCCGTGCAGATAATATTTGCCGGTAAGTCACACCCTGCCGATTCTGCCTCCAAAAACCTGCTCAATCAGGTCTACCGGGTAGCCATGGACCGCAGTTTTCAAGGGCGAATCGCCTTTGTCGAAGACTATGATATGACTCTTGCTCGTGACCTGGTACGGGGTGCCGATGTCTGGCTGAATACGCCGCGCCGGTTGCAAGAAGCCTGCGGGACAAGCGGCATGAAAGCATCGATGAATGGAGTAATCAACCTCAGCGTCCGTGACGGATGGTGGGATGAAGCCTATAACGGTGCTAATGGTTGGGCAATAGATGGCTTCAAAGGGGGTAGCCCGGCTGATGAGGATAGGGCTGACGCCGAAGCATTATATAGCCTGCTCGAAAACAAGATTGTTCCCCTGTACTATGACCGTGACCGTGCGGGGGTGCCGCATGGCTGGATACAGATTTCCAAAGAGGCAATCGAATCCATCAGTCCTGCTTTCAGCTCCTGCCGCATGTTGAAAGAGTACACTCAGCAAATATATCTGCCTCTGTCTGTGCCTCCCGTCTATGCGGTCAGCCCCGGACGCAGGCGAAGCAAAACGGGCAACGGTCCGGCACAGTAATTCACAATGAGTAGCAGGTCTGAGGTATCAGGAGGAGAGTATGAACCGTCAGGATAAGACAAAAGCCCAGGTCATATGTGAACTAATCGACTGCCAGCAACGCATCAATGAGATAGAGAAACTCGGGAACCGGGATTCGGAAGAATCTCGTAAAGCCAGGGAAGTGTTTGAAAGCCTCTTTGAACTATCCCCCGATGCTCTGGTTGTGGTTGACCGCCTGGGACACATCGTGCGAATCAATACTCAAGCGGAGAGGTTATTCGGCTATAGCCGGGAGGAGCTTATCGGCCAGGACCACGGGATATTGGTGCCGGAACGGCTTAGAAAAGAGCATGAGACTAGCCTGAAGGCCTATATGAAACAGCCGCGCGTGCGTGTCATGGGAATAGGTCTGGACCTATGGGCACGGAGAAAGGATGGCACTGAGTTTGCCGCAGACATAGACCTGGGGCCCCTTAAAATCGACAGAAAGCTCTTTGTGCTCAGCATGGTGCGTGATGCCACACGGAGAAAACAGCTTGAAGACAAGCTCCTGGGAAGTGAGCGAAATTACCGTGAGCTGGCGGATTTGTTTCCTGAAATTATTTTCGAGGCTGATATTAAGGGCATAGTCACCTATGCCAACCAAAAGACCTTGGACTTATTTGGCATCAGTCCGGCAGCGCTGAGTCAGGGGGTCAATATCTTCGACTATATCGCACCCCGGGACCGGAGCATTGCCAGGCAGAGATTTGCTAAAGTTCTTCAGGAAGGTGACATCGGAGCCGATGAATACGTTTTATTAAAGAAAAACGGCACTACTTTTCCGGCTCTGGTGCACAGCACGTCGATTACACGGGAAGGCAAGACCATTGGTATTCGAGGCATCGCTGTTGACATTACGGAACGCAAACGGGCAGAACAGAAGTTAAGAGAAAGTGAAAAACGGCTCCGGGCTACCCTTGACGGTATGCTGGAAGGCTGTCAGATTATCGGCTTTGACTGGCGTTATCTCTATGTAAATAACGCTGTTGCCAGGCAGGGTCGCCGCACGAAAAGGGCGTTACTGGGCCACACCATGATGGAGATGTACCCCGGCATCGAGAATACCGAAATGTTTGCACGTCTCCGGGACTGTATGGAAAAACGCGTTTCCCATCGGATGGAAAATGAGTTCACCTTTCCCGATGGCTCTAAAGGCTGGTTTCAACTTAGCATTCAGCCTGTGCCTGAGGGTGTCTTCATACTTTCCCTCGACATCTCCGAGCGCAAAAAGCTCGATGAGGAGTTGTCCAGCTACCGGCAGCGGCTTGAGGAAATTGTGGCGCAACGCACCGCCGAATTTACCCGGGCCAACGAAAAACTAGCCCAGGAAATTGCCGAGCATAGTAAGACGGAAGAAGGCTTGTTGTTGAGGGTGAGCATTCTGGATAATACGAGAGAGGCAATCCTCCTCATCAATCCCAGAGGTGACTTTGTTTACGCCAACGAAGCCGCCTGCAAGACCTATGGTTACAGCCATGATGATTTTCTTAATATGAACCTCAGTCAGCTTTTACGTCCCCAGGATGCGTCGGTTATTCCGGGGCGTCTGAAAGAGGTACTAAAAACAGGTCAAATGGACTTAGAAACAATCCACGTCAGAAAAAACAAGTCGTTGATGCCGGTGCAGGTAAGTTATAGCCTGATAAAAACCCTGCACGGGCAGTTCATCGTCAGTGTCATGCGGGACATGACCAGCGAGTCCGGGCAGCGCTTGCTTCTGGAACAGATGCCTGGCATACTCTGGACTACCGATACTAAACTGCGCTTAACTTCTGTAATGGGCAGCGGGCTGAAGGCGATTGGGCTTGAAGGTCAGGCGATAGGTATGAAACTGGCTGAATACCTTGAAAAGAGCGGTTTTGGGAAAAAAGTACTATCAGCGCACCGCCGTGCCCTGGCTGGCGCCGCCGACAGCTTCCAATCCAGAAACAGCAAGCTGGGCACGACTTATTATGGTTGTGTTTCACCGCTTCATGATTCTCAGGGAGAGCTTATCGGTACGGTAAGTGTCGCTCAGGACGCCACCTCTTTGATAAAAGGAGAATGAAGATGAAGAAAATGACGGTTTGTCTGGCTATGTTACTTGCCCTGATACTGGCGCTTACTGCCTGCGCACAGTCCACACCCACAGCACCCACCCCGGCGAAGACTTATGCCCTTCCCGGCGACCAGGTGTTTCCGGAGGGCATTGCCTATGACTCCGTCAGCAGCAGCTTCTTCACCGGCAGCACTAATGACGGGACCGTTTTCCGCGGCAGCCTGGCCAGCGGAGAGGTGACAGTCTTCTCCGCCGGTGGCGTAGATGGCCGAACCGCCGCCATCGGTATGAAAGTGGATAGCCAGACACGGCGGCTGTGGGTTGCCGGCGGCGGCACGGGACTGATGTTCGTGCACAACATCGACACCGGTGCGCTCATCCGCAAATATAGCACACCCCCGGCGGAGCAGACCTTCCTCAATGACGTCGCTCTGGCCCCGAACGGCGATGCTTACTTCACTGATTCACGCCGCCCTGTACTGTTCAAGGTCGGCGGTAGCGGCGCTCAACCGGGTGAACTGGAGAGTTGGCTGGACTTCACTGGCACGCCGGTGCAATTTACCGCTGGCGCAACGGCGCTTAATGGCATTGTGGTTAGCCGGGACGGCGCCTACATCGTGGTTGTCCATTCCGGCGCCCAGAAGCTCTTCCGCATCACGGTAGCCAGCAAAGAAGTCCGCGAAGTCGACCTCGGCGGTACGCCTCAGGGCGGCGACGGTATGGTGCTGGACGGCCAGACGCTCTATGTGCTGGCGCGCACCCAGACCGGTGATATGATAGTCCGTATTCAGATGACGGCAGACTTCTCCGGTGGCACTATCAGGGACAATTTCCGTGATCCCTCCTTTGCCTTTCCGACGACCATCGCCAAGGTGGGCAACCGAATGCTGGTAGTGAATTCCCAGTTCAACACGCGGGGTGCCGGACAGAAACCCAGGCTGCCGTTCACGGTGTCAGATATCCCGATACCACCCTAAGGAGCCAATGAGTCTCCTCCTCGACTACGGGATACATTGAGTCGCAGGTGCTGAAATGGCTGATAAAACCGTGACTATGGAAGCGGTCGGCGTAAAACTACAAAATATCTACCGCCGTCTTTTTACTTGCTATGGACCGCAATACTGGTGGCCTGCCGAGGAACCGTTTGAGGTAATGGTGGGCGCTATCCTGACTCAATCTGCCGCCTGGGTGAATGTCGAAAAGGCCATTGCCAATCTGAAATCAGCCCGGGTACTGTCACCACAGGCGTTGCGCCGACTCAGCTTAACTGAAATCGCTACGCTTATCCATTCCTGTGGTTACTATAACGCCAAAGCACTTAAGCTCAAGGCTCTGGTTGACTGGCTGGGAGAAGAATACAATGATAACCTGAATAAGCTGTTCAGCAACAGTATCGGCGAGCTTCGTGAGCAGCTGCTGGCTATCCGGGGCATCGGGCCGGAAACCGCCGATTCCATAATACTTTATGCGGCGAATAAGCCGGTCTTTGTCATCGATGCTTATACCCGCCGCATCATCGACCGTATCGTACTGGCACCAGGCAGTAATAGCTATGGAGCCTACCAGGCTCTTTTTACGGACAATCTTTCACCTGATGTGTCCTTATTCAATGAATATCATGCCCTGCTGGTATGCCTGGGTAAGAATGTCTGTCGCCGGCGCCCTCTCTGCCGGCAGTGTTGTCTACAAAGTGTTTGCCGGTTCGGGAAAGTCGCTTAGGGTGGGTTTCTATTATCCGGACTTGTTTCGTGGCTCCCTTTTTGACTTAGTGGCGTTTTGTAGCGGTTTGGCATCGGCCGGGCTGCGGCTTATCCAGGCTTTTCTATCCCTGATATCCCGGTCGAAAAGCAGACGGTTGATAAACAACTCTCCGGTCGGCACCGAGGCGCTGATAGCGCTGCGCGGTACGGTGAATCTCCGCAGCATGGCTATCAATAGTATTGCCAGAAAGCCTAGGGTAATTGGTAGCGGCTCATCGATACCCAGTGGCTGGCTCAGAAACCAGCTGAGCATTGGTATGGTAATTAAGGCTACAGTCACTCCCAGAGATAGCTGGTGAAAAGGGGCGAAGAGGTAGGACAGAACTAAGGCAATTAATCCTACCTTTGGTGAAAGCATGGTAAAAACGCCCAGGCTGGTAAAGATACCGCGTCCACCTTGAAAGTGAAGAAATACCGGCCAATTGTGCCCGATAATGGCGGCAATACCTGTAGTTACTTGCTGAGCAGCGCCAAACCCCAGCAGCTGGGCCACCCATACCGTTAATGCTCCTTTTCCGATGTCGAAAATGGTTACCGGAATACTCCACCGCTTGGAAACAACGGCTGATACATTCGATGCCCCGATATTGCCGCTGCCGTACTGCCTGATGTCTATTCCCCGTGTCCACTTGGCCACCAGATAGGCGGTCGGCACCGAACCCAGCAGATAGGCACCCAGCAGCAATAAAATAAATTCGATAGCCATTAGCCCTCCAGTGTTTATGGGCGCTGTTTGGCGAGAGCGATAAGACGCTCGGCGGCTTCTATCGGCACATTGGAGCCGCCAATCATCGTCTCCGTGTTGGCGTCGATGCCATGGTAGTCACTGCCGCCGGTGGCAATAAGGCTATACCTTTTGGCCAGGCCAAGCAGCCGTTTGATTTCTGCAGAGGTACAGCCATCGTAATAAACCTCGATGCCGACCAGCCCGTGCTCTTTTAGCTTCATCACCAGCGTCTCTGGGTCGTCGGCGGTCAGCGGGTGTGCCAGTACCGGTACGCCGTTTACCCGTAATATCAGAGCCACTATTTCCGCAGGGGTCATCTTGGTCCGCTCGGCGTAAGCCGGCCCGTTCCAGCTAATATACCGGGTAAAAGCCTCTTTAATTGTGGAGATGTAGCCTTTCTCCAGCATCGCCTGGGCAATATGAGGGCGGCCTACCGTGCCGGTGCCGGCTATCTCCTGGACTCTTTTCCACTCGATGGGTAAGCCCAGATTTTTCAGTTTGGCAATCATTTTCTGGGCGCGCTCCCGGCGGGAATTAATCATTCTCTGAAGAGCAGCCCGCAGCTCAGGGTGAGTGTAATCGATAAAATAGCCCAGGACATGGACCTCACCCTTATCGGTATCGGTGCTGATTTCAATGCCGGGTATTACTTTCAATCTGGGGAAGGCTTTAGCGGCTTCCAGGGCTTCGGCGATACCGTTTACCGTATCATGGTCGGTGATGGCGATAACGGTTAGCCCGGAATCAGCGGCTTTACGAACGACCTCCGCGGGACTCAGTTTACCATCGGACGCCGTGGAGTGTATGTGGAGGTCCACGCCGGACACTATTTGACCTCTCGGTAGATTCGTTCGATATTCGTTGCCCGGCCGCTCTGCTCATCGATGTCGACCAGGATGGCATTGAGCATGGTTTTGCCCGTAGCTGCCGATAAACGGTAAGGTATGGCGGTGAGAAAGCGCTGCAGCACCGCTTCTGTTTCATCGCCGATGATTGAGTTGATTGGACCGGTCATGCCGATATCGGTAACATAAGCTGTGCTCCGGGGTAGCAACTGAGCGTCGATAGTGCCGACATGAGTGTGGGTGCCCAGCACGGCGCTGACCCGGCCGTCCAGGTATCTTCCCATGGCCATCTTCTCCGATGTCGCCTCGGCATGGAAATCGATAATGATAACCCGGGGTATGGGTTTAAGCTCAGCCAGTAGCTGGTCCATGGCACGGAACGGGCAGTCGAAATTACCGATAAAGGTTCTCCCGATTAAATTGACCACCAGAACGTTATCTTTGACCATGTAGCCCTTCCCCGGTACACCGGGGGGATAATTCAGCGGGCGTAAAATGGGTATATCCCCATCATCGAGGTACGGGACAATCTCTTTCTGTGCCCAGATGTGGTTGCCCGAGGTCAGCACATCAACACCGGCCTCGATGAGTTCCCTGGCGGTGGTCGGCGTCACCCCGATACCTCCGGCAATATTCTCCGAGTTAGCTATTACCAGGTCGAATTTGTATTCCCCGCGCAGGTCAGGCAAAAGCTTGATTAAGGCTTGTCGGCCCGGTTTGCCAATAATGTCGCCAATGGCTAGTATTTTCACCGGTTATTCAGTCAGGGAAGTCTCTTTAATTAAGACTGCTCCCCGAATGCTCCTTCCTACTTAGCGTAATCTACCGCCCTGGTTTCTCTGAGGACGGTGACCTTGATTTGCCCCGGGTATTCCAGCCCTTCCTCTATCTTTTTGACGATGTCCCGTGCCATTCTCATTGCCCCCAGGTCATCTATCACTTCCGGTTTGACCATAATGCGGATTTCCCGGCCGGCTTGAATAGCAAAGGACTTTTCAACGCCTTTGAAACCATCGGCGATATCCTCCAGTGCCTTCAGTCGTTTTAGATAGTTCTCCACCGATTCCCGTCTGGCGCCCGGTCTGGCGCTGCTGATAGCATCGGCCGCTGAGACGATATAGCCCCAGAGGCTGGTGGAGGGCGTCTCAAAGTGGTGTTCGGCGATGCCCTGGATGACCTCCGGGGATTTTTCCCATTGCTTGACCAGGTCGGCTCCGATAACGGTGTGAGTGCCTTCTATCTCACGGTCTACTG
>JACQOM010000210.1 GCA_016202525.1 Chloroflexota bacterium
CTTTACGAAAGCGCTGCTCTACCAACTGAGCTACGCTGGCTTTACTTGAGTATAGCACAAAATCGGGTATCCAGAAAAAACGTAGATGTGAGGCTGTGCCGTTTTTAATGAAATCTTAACGCAGGTTTTATGAGTAGATAACCGGTGCTCCATTAAAATTGAGGTGTCAATGAAGATAACTCAAGCGGGGGATGCTGAAAAATGACTAATAGTAACGCCAGAAATCTGGGTAGAATGCTCAGACAGCAAAGATTGATGAGGTCGCTGACCTTGCGGGAACTGGCTGAGTTGTCGGGGACATCGCCGTCTCACCTGGGCCGTATTGAGAAAGGAGACAGATTCCCTTCGGCGGCTGTTCTGCGCAGGCTTGCCCGGCCACTGGCCATTGAAGAGAGCGAGTTATTCTTGCTGGCTGGCTATCTGTCCCCGGCGTCGTCTGGTATCGAGGAGAAGAAGGCCGGATATACCGGTGGGCAACTGGACCCCTATGTCCGGGAGGTGTTGAGCCGGGAGCCGCTCGAAGTGCAGCGTGCTGTTATCGGAATTTTGAGTATTTTAAAAATTATTGCTAGGGGGGGTGAAATAAATGGGAAAGAATATTAAGACGGCTATCAGGTGTCCGCATCATAATCAGGTAATGGTCTTCGATGAGACGGGAAAGCCAATACAGGAATATCAGGGTCCATATGACGAACTTAAAGAGACTATCCTGAGGGATGCGCCGACGGATGCAGAGTTTGGTTATTTCTATACCTCAGGGCCGGAAATACGGAGGGTTGCCAGAGAGGAATGGTAAGCAGCTAGGATAGTTATACTATTTCAGGAAAGACATTGTAGAGAGGGGGCGTAGCCCCCCTCTCTTATTTAACTGGTTTTTATCGTCTCTTTCCCGGTTATCTGGCGTGTTGACTATTGTCACCTTTTCTATTCTTCTCGCGTCTATTATTGTGCTAGATATGGCTAATTGATATGGGACTATAAGCAATAGCTGGCAGTTTTAGGGTGTCTGTGATACACTTGGCATCAATATTGCGCGGGGTCTATGAGGTGAATTACCGGGGATTGAAGATATGACACTGCGTAAGAAAACCTTAACCATTATCGGCCTGACGTTCGTCGGGCTAATCGTTATTCTGTTTTTTATTTCGCAGCAGATTTTGTTGAGCAGCTTTGCCGATTTGGAAGAACAGAATACCCGCCAGAATATGGAGCGGATGCTGAGCGTTTTGTCCGATGACCTTTTGGCTCTGGAAGCTACAGACGGTGATTGGGCGTCATGGGATGCCACTTATGGCTTTATGAGCGGTGTCAACAGTAATTATATCAAAGAGAATGTCGTTGACGGGACTTTTATCGGCTTAAAGCTGAATTTTATAGGCTATATTAATACCTCCGGTGAAACGGTCTTCGCTGAGGCTTTCGACCTCAACGGCGGGAAGGAAATGCCCGTTCCGAAGAGCTTAAAGACACACCTGGCCGGTAGCTACCAGCTTAGATATCGTCTGGATGGAACTTCAGTCAGCGGCATCGTTCTGCTATCTGACGGGCCGGCGCTTATTGTCTCGAAGCCCATTCTGCACAGTGATGAGAGCGGGCCGGTCGCCGGGGCATTGATTATGGGACGTTACCTGGATGCCGGTGAGATTGACCGCCTGGCAGAGAGGGCGCTTTTGTCCCTGTCCGTTTATCGAGCCGATGACATTCGGATGCCGGCCGACTTTAGAAAGTCGCTTCTATCCCTGTCTAAAGATACACCGATTCTGGTCCGACCGCTTGATTCGCAACATGTCGCCGGTTATAGCTTAATTAACGATATTTACGGCAGGCCGGCTCTGCTCATGCGAGCGGATATGCCCAGGGATATTTACCAGCACGGTCAACGCAGTATTGCTTATCTGATAGTATCGATAGTGGTCGCCGGGGTGGTACTCGGCACGGCGACTATGCTGCTTCTGGAAAAGCAGATACTATCCCGCCTGGCGCATCTCGGTAAAGGCCTCAGAAAGATTGGACTTACCGGCGACCTTTCACAGCGTGTATCGATAACCGGGCAAGATGAGGTTACAAAGCTGGCGGACACGATAAACGTGATGATGGAAGCGCTGGAGCAATCGGACAAAATGCTGCAGGACAAGAATAGGCAACTGGATGCACAGAATGAAGAATTGACCCTGAAACAGCAGGAGCTTATCGACAAAACGGCGGAGGTAGAGAAGGCCACTCAGGCAAAGTCTGAATTCCTGGCAAATATGTCTCATGAGTTGCGTACGCCGCTTAATGTCATTATCGGTTTCTCTCAATTGATGCTGGATAAGGTTCCCGGTGAGATTAACGATGAACAGAGGCAGAGCCTGAGCGATATTTTGAGCAGCAGCCAGCACCTGCTACGGTTGATTAACGATGTCCTTGACCTTTCCAGGATAGAATCGGGTAAGGTGGAGCTCAAACCGAAAAATATTGTTTTAAGTGAGATACTGGGATCTTTAGCCAGGACCATGACGCCGATATTGACACCCAGAGGGCAAAGCCTCGAGGTTGAGGTGGCGCTAGGGTTGCCCCGTATCTATGCCGATGAGGCTAAAGTAGGGCAGGTGTTGCGTAATTTACTGGACAATGCCTCCAAGTTCACTCCGGACGGGGGTAAATTGAAGATTGAAGCGGTCCGAGAAAATCACTGGTGCCGGGTCAGCGTGATTGACAATGGTATCGGCATCAGGAAGGAAGA
>JACQOM010000207.1 GCA_016202525.1 Chloroflexota bacterium
CGTCTTGAAGGCATGGCCCACGATGTCCTGGCTGTGGCGGCGCTCCCCGACCCGGTGGGTGAAGTATTTGACATGCGCACCCTGCCCAATGGACTGCTCATTGGCCGCAAGCGCGTTCCTCTGGGGGTAATCGGGGCAATCTATGAGAGCCGGCCCAATGTCACCATAGATATCTCCGTGCTTTGCCTGAAATCCGGCAATGCCATCATTCTCAGGGGTGGGCGGGAGGCAGTACATTCTAATAGCGCCCTGGTCGAGGTCGTCCAGGAAGCTATCGCTAAAGCCGGCCTGCCCGAGGGGGCTGTCCAGTTTCTTGAGAATACCGACCGGGCGCTGGTTGACCACCTGCTGAAAATGAACAGGTATATAGACCTGATTATCCCGCGCGGCGGCGCCGACCTTATTGCCAACATCCGGGCTAAGGCATCAATGCCGGTGATTGCCGCCGGAGATAGCGTCTGCCACACTTATGTGGAAAAGACCGCCGATATCGCTAAAGCGGTGGCCATAGCCTATAACGCCAAGGTGCAGCGGCCTTCGGTTTGTAATGCCCTGGATACCCTGCTGGTGGACGCCGATATTGCGCCGAAATACCTGCCCCTGGTGGCGGCGGAGTGGGCTAAAGCCGGCGTTGAGATGCACTGCGATAAGCGAGCGCTTGCCCTCCTCAAAAAAACGGAAACTTCCCTGAAACTGGTACCCGCCTCAGAGAAGGATTGGGGTAAAGAGTTCCTGGCGCTGGTAGCAGCAGTCAAAGTGGTAGACTCTCTGGACGAAGCGCTGGAACATATCGAACGCTACGGTTCGGGGGCGGATGAAGCCATTGTTACTGAAGATTACAGCGCCGCCATGCGCTTCCTCAATGAAGTGGATGCCGCCTGTGTCTATGTCAATGCCAGTACCCGCTTCACCGATGGCGGCCAGTTCGGGCTGGGAGCAGAGGTCGCTATCAGCACTCAGAAAATGCACGCCCGGGGGCCAATGGGATTAAAAGAATTGACCACTTACAAGTGGATTATCTTCGGCAGCGGACAGGTCAGACCCTAGCTGAAATTTTCTGTCGTTTCTATTTTAACTGCCTCGGCACTGCTTGCCAGTATCTGCGATTTCCGGAGGTTAGGCACAAAAATAGCCACCCCGACTACAAGCAACATGCAGGACACGCCCATAATAGTAACTGCCCAGGGTCCGCCCAGCAAGGAAGCCAGGGCTCCCGCAATAAGGCTGCCCACAGGCTGGATACCACGGTCGAGTAAGTAAACGCTCAGCACCCTGCCGCGCATTTCAAAGGGAGTTAGCACCTGGATAATTGTCTGGTTCTGAGAGTTATAAGCGCTATTGGAGAGTCCGGCCAGGAAGGCAAAGAACATAGCCATCTGTAAAACAGGGGCGCGTGAGAAAAGGACTAAACTAAGCCCGAATCCAGCCGCCCCCCCGATGAGAAGCCTACCGTTACCCTGTTTCCGCCCCAGAGAAGCCATTGTCAACGCCCCGATGACAGCTCCTACTCCTACCGACGAAAGCAACAGTCCCTGGGTGCTGGCACCACCGTGCAGAACGTCGATGGCGAAGACTGGCATGAGGCTCTGGTAAGGCATACCCAGCAGTATCGGCGCCAGCCCGAGCACCATCAGCCCCAGAATCAAACGGTGGGTCGCGATGTAAGCAAATCCTTCTTTGACACTGCTAAGAAAAGACTGGGATGCTAAACCAGAATCGGCCGCGGACTCAGGCAATTCCGGGACTTTAATCTGCGCCGTCCACACAGTAGCCAGTGCGAAGAGAGCAGCCTGAGTATAATAGGAGACGTCCACGCCAAAAGCCTGGATAATGAGGCCGCACACGGCCGGCCCCACGCTCCGGCTCACATTTAGAGCCGCCGAGTTGAGGGCAATGGCGTTCAACAGCCGCTTTTCTCCTACCAGGTCATTGATAAGGACCTGCCGCGCCGGCTGCTGAAACGCCTGCACCGTTCCAGCCAGAAAAGCGGTAACATAAATATGCCATCCCTGGATTCTGCCCGTCAGTATCAGTGTCGCCAGAATTAGATTGAGTATGGCATTGACCACCTGGGCGATAATAAGCTGCTTCTTGCGTCCGTAGCGGTCGGCAACTACGCCAGCCAAAAGTCCGAAGAAGAGCATCGGTAACCCGCGGGCTGCACTGATTAGTCCCAGTTGGAGGGGAGAATTGGTCATGCTGTAAATCAGCCAGGTACGGGAAGTCTGGTCCATCCACTGCCCCATAGAGGTGGTCATCTGTCCCAGCCACAGCAAGCGGAAGTCTCTCAGTTTTAATGATTCAAAAGTGGAAATATTCCGTATTTGGCGCATTGATTAAATATCGTATCCTTATCGATGCAGTGTGTCAAATGAACTGATAACAAGGATGGTGTTTTCTTCTGGTTGATAACAACCTATCACCTGACCCCTTCCCTTGCAAAGGAAGGGGAGTGAAACAAGAGAGGGGGGTGAGGTTGAAGATGCTTCTGAATAATCAAGCAAAATGGAACGTTACTGAGAACCAGAGGAGACAAACATGATAGTCATATATGGCTGACGACTATCGGAAGCAGAGCTAAAAGCACTGGACTGGGCTAAGACCGGCCCTACTTATCTTTCCCTTGCACTTCTATGGCAGCCTGCTGGATTTGAAACAGCTCCTTAATGCCCTTTTCCGCCAAAGCGAGTAAGGCATCTACAGTCTCTTTGGTGAAAGGTTTACCCTCAGCCGTACCCTGAAGCTCGACAAATTCGCCCTTGCTGGTCATGACCACATTAAAATCGACCTCGGCATTGAAGTCTTCATCATAGCAAAGGTCGAGCAGCCGGGTGCTGTGAACGACACCGACACTGGTCGCCGCCACGGCGCTCTTCAGAGGTATCGATGATATTCTCCCCCTGTTAACCAGGTTCAGCATAGCCTGATGCAGGGCATGATAGGCGC
>JACQOM010000209.1 GCA_016202525.1 Chloroflexota bacterium
GGGATTAAGGGGGTGAGGTTTCGTTCTAGGGGCTAAGGCTGTAATAGTTAATAAGCAACTAAAAATTAGCAAGAACTTCGTGTTAGTCGATTTAACGTGTCTATCAGTAGATGGCGTCTTGACAATAGCTCATTGAGATTGTTAGTATGATGAAGATTTCATATCCAACTGTGAGCAGTTGATAATGGCGAGGTTTTTAGACAGAGTAGATAGCCCCGCGGATTTGAAGTTGCTGACCGAGGCAGAGCTTAAGCAGCTAGCTTCTGAAATTAGAGAGGAACTGGTGGCTGTCATCTCTACTAATGGCGGACACCTGGCTTCCAACCTTGGTGTCGTCGAGCTTACTCTGGCACTGCACCGGGTATTCGATAGTCCCAGAGATAAGATTATCTGGGATGTAGGTCACCAAGCCTATACCCATAAACTGCTTACCGGTAGAAGACGCCAGTTCGCTTCACTCCGTCAATATGAAGGGCTGTCAGGTTTTACCAGCCGTAGTGAAAGTGAACATGACCCTTTTGGTGCCGGCCATGCCAGTACCTCGATTTCGGCGGCTCTGGGTATGGCTATCGCCCGCGACCTTTCCGGTGATGATTATCATGTGGTGGCGGTTATCGGTGACGGGGCGATAACCGGGGGAATGGCTCTTGAGGCACTCAATCAAGCCGGGCATCTGGGCTCCCGGCTTACCGTTGTCTTGAATGATAACGGGATGTCGATTTCACCGACTGTCGGCGCCCTGGCCAGATTGCTCAGTAAGGTGCGTTTTGACTATCGTTTCCACTTTGCCAGAGAAAAGAGCAGGCGGCTGCTCAGTATTCTACCACTCGGTAAAAAACTGTGGCAGGCAGGACTGCAGGTGGAGAGTGGCGTTAAAGGCCTGGTTATGCCTACCATGCTCTGGGAAGAGCTCGGTTTTACCTATCTGGGTCCGGTAGACGGGCATAACATCCGTGAAGTTGAAGCTGCCCTCACCAGGGCGCGGGATTACCCCTTGAAACCGACTCTGATTCATGCTATTACTATCAAGGGTAAGGGTTATCAACCTGCCGAAGGTGATGCCATTTATTTTCATGGTGTAGCCCCTAAGAGTAACAATCACCGGACAATGCCGACTTACAGTGAGGTTTTCTCCCAAACTGTGCTTGGTCTGGCACGGGCAAACCCCAAACTGGTAGTGATTACGCCGGCTATGCCTGAGGGGAATTGTTTGACTGATGTTGCGGCTGAGTTTCCCAAGCGTGTCTTCGATGTCGGCATTTGTGAGCAACATGCGGTTACGTTTGCCGCCGGACTGGCTACTCAGGGCTACTTACCTATCGTTGCCATTTATTCCACCTTTTTACAGCGCGCCTTCGACCAGATTATTCATGATGTCTGTCTGCAGGACTTACCGCTCGTTTTTGCTATCGACCGCAGCGGTATCGTGGGTGATGACGGCAAGACCCATCAGGGTACCTTCGACCTTTCCTATCTGACACTGGTACCCAACCTGATTGTATCGGCGCCGAAGGATGAAAATGAGCTTCAACACCTGCTTTACACGGCGGTGAAAACAGGCCATCCCATGGCGATACGTTACCCGCGTGGTTCTGGAGTGGGCGTGAAACTGGATACGGATTTACACTCAATTCCGATAGGTAAAGGCGAAGTAGTCAGGCAAGGAGAAGATGTGGCGATACTGGCTATCGGCACCATGGTATCTCCTGCCCTCGAGGCGGCACAGGAACTGTCGGCAAATGGAATTGACACAACCGTAGTTAATGCCCGCTTTGCCAAGCCACTGGACGCTGAACTGATTCTGGACATGGTTGCCCGTATCAGGCATGTGGTTACCGTTGAGGAGAACACTCTCAATGGCGGCTTCGGCAGCAGCGTTGCCGACCTTCTGCAAAAATCAGGGATAAGCAATGTCTCTGTAAAGAGTATCGGCTTACCCGATGAGTTTATCGAGCAAGGAGAACCGGCTATCCTGCGTGCCAAGTACGGTCTCGATGCTAAAGGCATAGCCAGAGAGGTCATGGTTCTGCTCTCTTCTGATGTTAAAAATGGGGCAAAGATTGCCCCATTCTGATTTAATGATACTGTCAATCGGAATCGACCTTGAGTAATGAGGCTGTGGAGTTTTAACTGAAGCCTCTTTTGTTGAAGTAGTAATAAATCTCAACGTTAAAGGAGAGAGATGGCTAAGTTGACAGTCAGGGACATCGAGGTCGGCGGTAAAAGGGTTCTGGTCAGGGTCGACTTCAATGTGCCGTTAAATGACAAAAAGGGGACAATTGCCGATGATAGCCGCATCCGGGCAACTTTACCGACGATTAAATACCTTATCGACCGGGGAGCCAGGGTCATTCTCTGTACCCACCTGGGACGTCCTGATGGCAAGGTAGTTGATAATCTACGGCTGACCATGGTTGCCCAGCGCTTATCGCAGCTACTGGGGAAACAGGTAGGGGTTACCAAGGACTGTATCGGGGCGGAGACGGAGAAGTCAGTAGCAGCTTTGAAAAGCGGTGATGTCTTGCTGCTGGAAAACCTGCGCTTTCATCCTGACGAGGAAATGGACAGCCCCGTCTTTGCCGGAGCCTTAGCCAAATTAGCCGATATCTACGTTAATGATGCCTTCGGCGCTTCTCACCGCAGCCACGCCTCCATTGTCAGAATTGCTGATTATCTACCGGCTGTGGCCGGACTATTACTGGAGAAAGAGCTGGAAACCCTGGGCGGCCTTTTAGGCGAACCGGCGCGTCCCTTTGCCGGGCTTTTCGGCGGCGCCAAGGTGAGCGATAAGGTCGGTATGCTGGAAAATATTATGGGCAAGGTTGATTTCCTGCTCGTTGGCGGTGGCATGGCGGCAACATTTCTCAAAGCTAAATCTTATGAAGTGGGGCGGTCCTTAATCGAGGCCGATAGGCTGGATACGGCTACTGATTTGATGAAAAAAATCGCCGGCAACGGCGCCCGTTTGTTGTTGCCGGTGGATGTGATTGTCACTGATGAAATTACCCCCGATGCGAAAGGTACTCTGGTATCTATCGATAATATTTTGCCCCGTCAGCGGATTGTGGATATCGGGCCGCAGACGATTGAAAACTTCACTGAAAAGTTGCGCCAGTGCCAGACGGTCTTCTGGAATGCTCCCATGGGCATATATGAGATGCCCCAGTTTGCCGAGGGGACAAAAGCCATGGCCAGGGTTCTGGCTGACCTGGGAACGACCACTATTATCGGCGGGGGCTCTACGGCTGAAGTCGTCACCAACATGGGATTGGATGGGAAAATGAGCTTTGTCTCAACCGGCGGCGGCGCTTCACTGAGCTTCCTGGGCGGGCAACCGTTGCCGGGAGCGGAAGTATTGCTTGATAAAGGCTCGGCGGCAGCCAGAAAACTGAAGGCAGCCACGACATCGCGATAATAACTGGCTGTGTTTCAGCCTATCTATTAGAAGAGGTTGGTAATCTCCACACGATGGTTGATTTAGAGCTGATAAAACAGATTTCACAGCCTTCACCGACCAGGATTGTATTACTGGTGATGGATGGCCTGGGAGGATTGCCTCATCCATCGAGCGGTAAGACCGAGCTGGAGACAGCCAGAACTCCGAACCTCGACAAGCTGGCGGCTGAAGGCGTCTGCGGTCTCAGTGAGCCGGTAGGCGCCGGCATTACGCCGGGCAGCGGGCCGGGGCATCTGGCTTTGTTCGGTTATGACCCGGTCGCTTATAGCATTGGCCGCGGCGTCTTCGAGACAATCGGCATCGATTTTGACCTACAACCGGGGGATGTCGCCGCCCGGGGTAACTTCAGTACCGTAGATAAGGCGGGCTTGATTACCGACCGCCGTGCCGGCCGTATTTCTACGGAGAAGAGCACGGAGTTGTGCCGGTTACTGGACGGAATGACAATAGAAGGAGTCAGCGTTTTTGTTCGCCCGGTAAAGGAGCACCGCTTCATTATCGTGTTCCGGGGAGATGGTCTGGCGGCCGATATTACTGATTCCGACCCGGAGCAAGCGGGGGTCAGCCCGAAAACGATTACCGCCGTGAAGCCGCAAGCCGCTAAAACGGCTGAAGTCGCCAATGGATTTGTGACTCAGGCAAAAGCAATCCTGGCGGGACATGTCCCTGCCAACATGGTTCTTATGCGCGGCTTCTCCAAACGACCTCACTTGCCGGGCATGAGCGATATTTATAAGCTGAAACCGGCGGCTATCGCTGATTACCCGATGTACCGCGGGCTGGCCAGACTGGTCGGCATGCAGATTCTGGAGACGGGGGCAACTATTAATGATGAGTTTAAGACGCTGACCCGAAAC
>JACQOM010000205.1 GCA_016202525.1 Chloroflexota bacterium
ATTCCCCGTGTCATTGGTATCAGTTGATGGACAAAGGTTACTCTGGACTGCCGCCGTGGGCGAAGCAAGTCCAGATCCTGTGTAATCTCGGGCAGGTGACGGTGCCCTTCCAGGGAATAGGCAGTAACATCTTCATTGACCTCGGAATAGTGAGTTGTCAGGCTGAGCGTCCGCCCGGCTCCGGAAACGCCGGACTTGCTGTCGATAATAATGTCAGGTTCAATCAGTCCGGCTTTAACTGCCGGAGCCAGCGCCAGAATAGCCCCGGTCGGGTAGCAGCCGGGGTTGGCGACCAATTTGGCTGAGGCAAGCTGGGCCGAATGTAGCTCGGGCAGGCCGAACACTGCCTGCTTCAGTAATTCCGGCGCCGGATGGGTAAAACCATACCATGCTGGGTATTGTGCCGCATCTTTGAGCCTGAAATCGGCGCTGATATCCACCACCTTAATGCCGTTTTTGAGCAATGGTATGACCTCTTTAGCACTTTCCTTGTGGGGCAGGGCGGAAAAAGCGATATCGACCTTGTCCAATTCGGCGGTGATGGTCAGGTCGATACTAGCCAGGTGGGGGAAGACCTTCCCCAGTTTTTGTCCGGCGGCGCTGCGCCCGGTAACCGAGGTAATCTCTACCTTCGGGTGCCGGTATAATAATCTGGCCAGCTCGACGCCGGCATAACCGGTAACGTTGATGATGCCAACTCTGGTCTTATTCATTCGGTTTTACTCCTTGACAAATACCTTCCAGAGAATTCAGTTGCTCACCGGTGCCGACGATAATCAGGCTGTCTCCAGCCAGGACCTTTTCTTCCCCCGATGGGTTAGCGACAAGTTGGCCGTTCTTCTTATTTATTGCCAGGATGGTGGCTTTCGAGCACTGGCGCAATTCATCTACGCTTTGACCCGCCAGAGCAGATTCGGAACTTATTGAGACATTCTCCATAAGTAAGTCCGGGCCGCCGCGGCGGGTGATGTCATCGACAAAGTCAACCACCGCCGGACGCAGGGCGAGCAAAGCCATACGCCGGGCGCCGATATTATCCGGAGACACGACGCGGTTAGCGCCCGCCCTTTCCAGCTTTTTCTCGGCTTCCTGGCTATTGGCCCTGGCCTCGATAAAAAGGTCGGGACGTAGCCCGCGGGCTGAGAGGGTGATGTAGGTGTTTTCGGCATCGTTACCCACGGCGGCTATCAATCTCCGTGCTTGCTCGATACCAGCCTCTTTTAATATCTCGTCGCTGCTAGCATCGCCTTGAACATAGAGATATCCTGTCTGCGCAGCCCGGGCGATACAGTCCGGTCTACTGTCGATGATAACAAACGGGACGTTCTCCTCATGCAGAGTGCGCGCAATCTCTTCCCCGACTCTGCCCAGGCCGCAAAGAATGAAATGTCCTTTCAATTTGGCAATTCTGTTTTGCATTCTTCGTCTCCCGAATGTGGCGCCAATTTCGCCTTCTATAAGATACTCGATAACGCCAGTCAAAGTATAGAGTGACGCGCCGACACCACCGATGATTAAGAAGATACTGAAAATCCGCCCGGCAGCGGTCAGAGGATGGACCTCACCATAGCCTACGGTGGTTACGGTGATGATGGTCATAAAGAGGGCATCAATAAAGGACCAGCCCTCAACGGTTACATAACCGATAACACCGGTTACGATGATGGCAGCGAGGGCGTAGATTCCCCATAATACCCTTCGTCCTGAATTCATCTAATTGCCTGTGGCTGACTATTTGCGAACATAATATCACGGCAGCCATGTTCCTATCAAACCTTATCAGAATAACGACTGCGGTTTGACTCTGATTGTGAGCAGTTATTAGTGGTGATATAATTGGCTTTAACGTTTTTCGAAAGACAGGAGACAGGGTGACCGATACTCTTTATCAACAGGCATTAGACTATATCTACAGCTTTATCGACTACGAGAGGGAGCCCGGGGCACGGGACGCATCCCGTTATGACCTGAGACGTGTCGAGGAACTGCTGGCACGGTTAGGCAATCCGCACCTTAAAGCTAAAACAGTCCACATTGCGGGTACCAAGGGTAAAGGCAGTGTGGCGGCGATGATTGCTTCGGTACTTACCGCCTCGGGCTACACTACCGGACTGAACACCTCACCACATTTACATGTCTTTAACGAGCGTATCCGGGTCGATGACCGTTTAATCTCTGATGAAGAGCTGGTGGCTCTGGTGGCAAAGATTAAACCCGAGGTTAAGGCGGTCAATGAGAAAGCCACCTATGGTAAGTTGACCACCTTCGAGGTGATAACGGCGTTAGCCTTTGCCTATTTTGAGCAGAAGGACACGGATTTCCGGGTAATCGAAGTTGGACTGGGTGGCCGGGTCGATGCTACTAACGTTGTCCGTCCGGATGTCTGTGTTATTACATCGATTAGCTATGACCACATGGAGGTCCTGGGTAACACCCTGACCTCGATTGCTACGGAGAAGGCGGGTATCATCAAGCCCAACTGTGTAGTTGTGTCTTCTCTCCAGGCGGAGGAAGCGGCGGCAGTAATCGAGCAGACCTGCCGCAATCGCCAAGCGAAACTGGTCGGGGTCGGCGGCGATGTTACCTGGCAGAGTCTAGGCTTCGATGCCGACCAGCAATCACTCAGGGTGAAGGGAAGGTTGGGTAGTTACGAATTGTCCATTCCGCTGCTGGGCCGGCACCAGCTGGATAATGCGGCTACCGCTGTGGCTGCCCTGGAGGTTCTGATTGAAAAAGGCTTTGCCATTTCCGGTGAAAGTATGGCTAAAGGTCTGGCGCAGGTAAACTGGCCGGGCCGGCTTCAGGTTCTCAGCCGTCATCCCCTTCTGGTGGTTGACGGTGCTCATAACC
>JACQOM010000206.1 GCA_016202525.1 Chloroflexota bacterium
TGATACAATGCGCCTCATAATGGGGTTGGGTTGGAGTTGGGTTTGGATAAATGTAATGTAGGAATAATAGTTGGAGGGCAGAAGATATGCCGGGACTTTGCGACCCTATCGAAATAAGAGGACTCAAAATTAAAAACCGTCTGGTTATGCCGCCGATGGCTACCAAAATGGCGACAAAGGACGGCGGTGTAACCGATAGGCATATTAAGCACTACACCGCCAGAGCTCGGGGTGGAGTGGGGCTGATTATCCTGGAGCATACCTATGTAGCAAGAAACGGTAAGGCGTCCGACGGGCAACTGGGGATATATGACGATAAGCTTATACCCGGATTGCGGCGCCTGGTCCAGGCAATCCATGCCGATGGCGCCAAAGTGGGTATACAGATAACTCATTCAGGTTCGAGGACTAAACAGGAGGTAATCGGGGAGCAGCCTGCCGGTCCCTCGGCTATTCCTGTTCCCGGGGATGAGGAGATACCCAGGCCCTTTAATATCGAGGAGCTCAAAAAGACGGTGGTGGCTTTCGTCGAGGCAGCACGCCGGGCAGTGGAAGCGGGCTTCGATGTCGTAGAGCTGCATGGCGCTCATGGCTATCTCCTCGGACAATTCCTTTCTCCTTATACTAATCGGCGACATGACGAATATGGGGGTAGTCGGGAAGGGCGGCTCCGTCTCCCGCTGGAAGCAATCACCGGGGTGAGAGCGAAAATCGGTAAAGATATACCTTTATTTTACCGCTTTGGTGCCGATGACATGGTAGAAGGTGGACTTACTCAGAAAGAAACAAAGCTTATTGCGCCCCGTTTGGAGCAGGCGGGAGTCGATGTCATTGATATCTCTGGTGGCCTGGGCGGTTCCGGTCGTGACCGTTTCACCGAGCAGGGTTTCTTTGTGCCCCTGGCGCAGGCTATTAAAGAGACCGTGAAAATCCCTGTCATCGGGGTAGGCAACATTACCGATGCCGACTATGCCGATACCATCGTCCGGCAGGGCCGGGTTGATATGGTTGCTTTCGGACGATTGTTGCTTTCCGAACCGGACTTTCCTGAACAGGCGGCGAGTAAGCTGAAGACGGCCAACCAAAAGCGGGTCTAGTTGTCTGGCAATATTACTTCTGGGGTGGGACATCACGCCCGTACTTCTGCATTACGAACCGAAGTCCATCGCTTGGGTAGAGTGTCACCGTAAGGATATCTCCGATATCCCGGGTGAAGCCCTTGATTAATTCACCAGCCCTGGCCAGCTCCGGCTTGAGCAAATCTGCCGGACGCCCGGTCACTATAGAACTATCTCTTTTCATGTAGCTGAGCACCCTTTTTTGTATGTCAGGGTCGATCGGAGCCGGCGGGTGCCCGTACAGCCCGCGGCAGTAGTCTATTACCTGCATTGGTATCAGTTTATAGCGGCCCATAATCACGTTCTGGACAGCCTGGACGCCGACTATCTGGCTGGTCGGTGTGACTAAGGGTGGGTAACCCAGCTCCTTACGGACACGCGGTACCTCTTCATAGACCTGTTTGAGCTTGTCAAGGGCGTTGGCCTGGCGGAGCTGAGCAACCAGATTGGAAATCATGCCCCCGGGAATCTGGTGTACCAGCACGCCGGTATCGATGACCGATAGCCGGGTTTGATTCAGGAATTCACGGTACTTGGGACCTACCGACTCAAGATACTCGTTCAATTTAAGGACATAATTCAAGTTGAGGCCGGTGTCCCGGTCGGTCCCCTGAAGAGCAACTATAATTGGCTCGATGGCCGGGAGCGATGACCGCAAAGCAAAGGGAGCCATAGCAGCATCGATAATATCTACTCCCGCCTCAATAGCCTTCAGACAGGCCATGGAAGCCATGCCGCTGGTGTAATGGGTATGCAACTGCAGTGGCACTTTGAGGAACCGTTTCAGGGCTTTGACCAGCGTATCAGCATCATCAGGGGAAAGTAGCCCTGCCATGTCCTTGATACAGATGCTATCAGCCCCCATATCCTGCAGTATTTGCGCTTTCCTTATATAGTAGTCGAGGTTATATACCGGCCCGCCCATTTTACGCTCGGTAAGCGAGTAGCAGATGGCTAGCTGGGCGTGTTTGCCGGTTTCTTTTATCGCCTTGAGGCAGGCTTCCAGGTTACGCTCATCGTTAAGGGAATCGAATACCCGGAAGATATCGATGCCAACTTCAGCGGCGTGGTGTATGAAGGCGTTTACCACATCATCGGCATAGTGGCGGTAACCGACTAAGCTCTGACCGCGTACCAGCATCTGTAGGGGGGTGTCCGGCATGAGCTTCTTGAGGATGCGGGGTCTTTCCCACGGGTCTTCATTCAAGAAACGGGTAGCTACATCAAAGGTTGCTCCTCCCCAGACCTCCGCGGAATAGAACCCAGCCCGGTTCATCTGGGGGGCGATTTTGACTATCTCTCCGGTCTGCATGCGTGTGGCGAAGATAGATTGCTGGCCATCGCGCAGGGTAGCATCGGTAACTTTCAGGGGATTCTTCTTTGCCATGGCGTTCGTGTCCTCTCTATTGCTTCCCTATTTTACAGCGATGCTCTTCCAATGGCAAAGATTTGACTTTGAAATGAGAGAAAAACAGCCCTGCCCTTTAATAAGGGTGCTTCACACGCCAGAGGTCATCGGTTCGGGGACTGTACCGCCCAGTTTTATGTTACTTTTATCTATAAATGTATTATTTCCCCTAATATTGCTTTCACCTAAGCCTGAAATAAACTTGCCTGTTAATTACCTTTCTTTCGCAGTTGTGCCGTAGCCAATTCCTAACAGCGATTTGTTGACCTCTAGTCAAGGTGTTGACTTTTCTTTTGCCTAGATAATCACTGAATTGGAGATATCTAACGACTGTGGCTAAAGTGAACAATCCAGGTGCTGGCGAAGCCGCGTCCATCGCTATCGATTGGATCAAATCAGCAAGAATTTCATTTAAGCGTCTCGTTAACTTTCTCCTCCTATTTCAAAAATTTTAAATCCTAAAGACCTAAGGACTCGAATGGCCTCGTGTGTAGTAGCATCCGGTATAGGTTCTCCTTTTTCTTTCGCCATTTCTATAAACAACTGCCTAATTGGATAAGCTTTTTCTTCAATTTTGGTATAAAAACGAGTACGGCTATCAATTCCGTAATCCAAGTTAAAGGCTGCTTGCCTAACATCTTCTCCTGAGAAACGAAATTCAATTCCTTTAATTCTAAAGACTTTAACCATATCGTCACCTCCAACCACTACTTGTACTATCACTACTACTTATTACTGTCAATTACGTTTGGCAAAGAAACCTCAGCTTTGTAAAACCATTGACCTGGCCGTCCGCTTATTGCGGTCATGCAGGATTGAATTGAAGGAGGACAAAATTAATAAAATTTAAACGCTGGCTTTATTGGGAATTAATTTCCTGAATGCTAACATGGGCATGAATGAAGACAGCGATTGGCAAAATGAATGTCATCTGCCCCAACTGCGGGCAGGAAACTATAACTACTGCTGAATGTCCCCGGTGTCACTTCCCTTTAGTAGAAGGAAAGATAACTGGGAAACAGAACATTTCCCGAAAGAATAGTAGCCTGGCGTGGAGGCTGTTTAAGAATCTTATTACTGCTGTGCTTGTTATCATTATCGCTGGTCTAGCTTTTCTTCACTTCTCACCGGATTATGGTATCTATGTGGTGAGGAGTGGGAGTATGACCCCCGCCATAAGAACCGGTGATATTATCATAACCGGTCCCCGAAACGGCTTTTTACAAAGCGAGATAGAACCGGGGACTGTCATTACATATCAGCATGGTAAAGACCTGATAACCCACCGTGTCCAGTCAATCGATGGCGATAAAATAGTTACCAGGGGAGACGCTCTGGAAGAAGCCGACCCCTGGCAGGTTGTCATCTCCGATGTCCGAGGTATCTATCTGTTTAAGCTGCCCTATATTGGTTATCTGCCGTATTTCATCCGGACCAAGCTCGGTTGGTTCTTATTAATCCTGCTCCCGGCTGCAGTCCTGGTTGCCTTGCTGGTTAAAGACATCATCAAGGAAGCCTTTAAATCTTAGGTACGGAATTCTTAACAAAATCTAAATGCGGTTTTTATGGTCAGTTTACTTCACGAAGCTAAAATAGAAGCAAGAGTATAAAAAAGAGGAGGAAAAATGAAGAAAATACTCGGTCTTACTGTAGCCGCCCTGCTGACAATGAGTCTGGTGGGTGGTGGTACCTGGGCCTATTTCTCGGATACCGAGAGTAGTTCCAACAATATTCTGGCCGCCGGAACACTCGACCTTAACCTCAATGGCGGAAATTCCGCTGTGACTACTTTCTCAGCGAGCGCCGTGGCACCCAGTAGTAGTGGTAACGGTAACGTCACATTAAAGAATGTGGGTAGCCTCAATGGCGAACTGGACATCGTATTCTCGACAATTAACAATACACCCGGGGCTGGAGGTGGAGAATATGAAGGCGGTAGTGGCGAGCTTGGGGCCAGTGCGCAGATAGCAGTCTATATTGATGTCGATGAGAGCGGTGCCTGGAGCAGCGGGGATATCGGTCTTAAATCAGACAATACGACCTATGCTTATCCCACCACCTTAAACTATGCTGCTATCAATAGCTACGGTAGCCGTACCTGGGATGCGGTGGAGACGATGGTGGCATCAGCTCAGGATAAATTAGCTGTCCTGTGGCAGGTCCCGACTTCTGCCGGTAACGATATTCAGGGTGACAGCGTCAGTTTCGATATAACCTTCAGGATAGAGCAGGCTGCTGCCGACTAAAGACTGAACAGGTGAAGTGAACTTATAAGGGGGTTGGGATACCACATCAAGGGTCCCGGCCCCCGTTAGCTACCGGGAATCGCTGAAGAAAGGGGGTGCTCGTGAAATTGATTTTACTTCTACTCGCTACGGTTATAATTATGCTGGGCATAATCGGTACGAGTTCCGCCGCTTATTTCAGCGATTCTGAAATTTCTAACAATAATCACCTGACTGCGGCCGAACAGGTGACGGTGACTTTGATTGGCGATGGTTTCGAAGGGAATCCCTGGACGACTAACTGGGATGGGAATGGGGCGACCAACTGGCTGCAAAAGCTGAACGACGGTCACACTGGCACATATGCCGCCGAATGCAAAAAGGGTAATAATGGGAGCTTCACCTCAGATAGTTTGAATGCTTCGACGGCAACCATGATTAAGGTATCCTTCTGGTTCAAACCAACGTCACTGGCGGCCGGTGATATGCTGGTGCAGATATATAACGGGAGTACCTATAATACGTGGTATGACCTGGTGAACTATCCTACTTTTCGAGACAATACCTGGTCTTATTTCAGTGAAAATATCACGGACCCGCAATATTTCAAAGGTACCTTCAGGTTGAGGCTTAATGGTTCGGCGTTGAAAGCTACCGGTAAACTCTTTGATTTAGATGATGTACTGATACAAAGGAAGAACTGGCCATAACCTCATGGACGATTGTGTTCTTTACGTTTTGCTACAGGCTGTTCGACCTGTTGAGAGTATTTCCTTATTGGTGCGATGTATCTTCAGGCTTAGTTCGAGCAAGGTAAAAGAGAGGGGAAAGAGACAACGCTCTCTTTCCCCTCGTCTTCTTCTTTTCCTAGGGTCTGACCTCAGAACCCCATTGATTTCTTCAGAGCCTGGTCAATCCAGACGTACTTTACCCAGGCATGGCGACCCCTGGTGCCAAGGTAGTCTTCACCATGGTAATTCTTCAGCCACGGCCACCACATCGGGGAAACATACGTTCCGGGAAACTGTATATACCAGGCTTGCTCAAGGGAGTATTGGAAGAATTTCTTCATATCGGGTCCAAGCACGGTTTCGTCGACGAAGAAATAGTCTGCCTGAATCTTACTGAATAACTCGTTGGCGTATTTGTCGTTAATGCGGGCAGTATTACTGACGTCAGGCGGGTCATAGGGGTGGAAGGCAAAGGGGGTGCTCGCGGTCAAGGACTGGCCAACTGCCTGTTCGTGCTGAAACCCTTCGCTTATCGAGGTGAATACGGCACGTTCCCTGACGTCCAACGTCAGGTCAACGCCGATTTTGCTCCAGTAGTCCTTGATGACACTTAGCTCATCGACAAACTGTTGCTGGGTAAGCACTTTAACCTTGAAGCCATTGGGGTAGCCGGCATCAGCCAGAATCTTCTTTGCCTTATCCGGGTTATAGGTGTAGATGTCTTTAATGTTTTGAGGCCACTCCTCTGGCGGGGTGTACATTTGTAAATTTTCGAACTGGGGGGATATGGGAAACACGAGCTGGGCATCACCCCCAAAATAACTCTTGATTATCGAGTTGTAGTCTATCGCCATAGTCAGGGCATGGCGGACGCTCTTGTTATACCAGGGTAGCTCCGGCTTGTCCACTCTCAAGCCAATGCCGGTGGGAGCCCGGGTGATGAATTTGGCATATTGCAGCTGGGGTGTGGTTTTCAGCATTGTCTTGGCATCCTCCCAGATGAACCCAGCTTTACCCGGTGGTTCCCCCGGTGCCACATCAACCTTGGCCGTCCGCAGCGCTGCCTGTTGTGTGGACTTGTCGGTGATGATAAAGACCTTGACGCCATCCAGGTAGGGTAACTGCTGTCCCTTGCCCGGGCCGATAGGGTCAGTGCCCCAATAGTTGGGGTTCTTAACGTAGGTAATCACACTGTTGGGAATGTAATCCTGTATCAGGAACGCTCCCATGCCGACCACATTCCTCCAGTCCGCCATCTTGTCGTACTTGGTATAGACCTCGGGCGGGAAGATAGAAACAGCGCTAAGACCCTGGTGAAATATTATGGATTTAGCCGTTGGCGGAATCTTGTAAACAATAGTGTATTTATCAGCAGCGGTTACCGATTTCGGGCGGCTCTCTGCCGGTACTCTGCCCTGGAAGAGATAGCCTTTAGGTTCGAAGAACCATTGATTGATGGAAAAAGCCACATCGTCGGCGGTCACCTCTCTGCCATTGACCAGCCGGCTGGCTTCCCGTGACGGGTCGAGGGCATAGTGAACCCCCTTGCGGAGGTGGACAATAATTGTCTCAGGGTCAGGTATTTCGTAGCTTTCAGCCAGGGCCGGTCCCAGCCGTGCGACGGAGTTAGTCGGCAGAAACCAGTCGGTCATCTTGCTGCCCGCCGAGCCTTTAGTCCAATCCCCGATATAGAGTGGGTCATTGGTAAAACTGAGTGCCCAGAGGTCGGTCTGGTTCAGTAACACTGGAGTAAACCCACGCAGGTTAACATCCATGCTTCTGAGTGTCCCCCCATACTTGGGCACTTCTGTTGCTGACGTTGCCGGTGTTGTCGGAGCGGTGGGTGCCGTTGGCGCTGCTGGAGCAGTGGGCGCCGTCGGTGGCTTTGGAGTCGTGGGTACTGTCGGTGCTGTAGGCGCTGCTGGAGCGCAGGATGCCAGCACCA
>JACQOM010000212.1 GCA_016202525.1 Chloroflexota bacterium
CCCCAGCACCGATACCAAGGCAGGCAGAGAAATACTGAGTAAAGACCCCAACTCTCCCGGCAGCCTGGGAATCGCCATCAGTGAGGCTGTCGAAGATGCAGTCACCACCAAGAATACCAAATATTCGATAGGCAGCGTTGCCAACCATGTCCTGCTGCATCAGACTGTTATCGGACAGGAAGCCAAGAAACAGATGGAAATGGCCGGTTTTTATCCGGATATCATCGTCGGTTGTATCGGCGGAGGCTCGAACTTCGCCGGAATGTTCCTGCCCTTCGTCAAGGATAAAATCGAAGGCAAGAGGCCCAAACTGCGGATCATCTGCGTCGAGCCTCAGAGCTGCCCGTCTCTGACTAAAGGCGTTTATGCTTACGACTTCGGCGATACGGTGGGAATGACCCCGCTATTCAAAATGTTTACCCTGGGGCATACCTTTATGCCACCGCCGGTTCATGCCGGGGGACTGCGCTACCACGGCATGGCGCCAATCATCTGCCATTTGTACAAGTTAGGTTTGGTCGAGGCACAGGCAGTGCCGCAGGTGGCGACCTTCCAGGCCGGAGTAACCTTTGCCCGCAGTGAGGGTTTTGTCAGCGCTCCGGAGACCAACCATGCCATCAGGGTAACAATCGATGAAGCCCTGAAGTGTAAACAGACCGGAGAGTCCAAGGTCATACTGCTGGCACACAGCGGACACGGTCACTTCGATATGGCCGCCTATGAGTCTTACCTCTCCAACAAGTTGCAGGACTATGACTATCCTGAGGCAGAGGTAAAGAAAGCGCTGTCTTCATTACCCAAAGTGTCAGCCTAAAGAACAACAGATTTCCGATATTAAATTAAATGGGGGCGGGGAATCACACCACCCTGCCCCTTATCTTTGCGTGGCAACAGTTAACAATATCTTAACAATTCCTATGTTATAATGGGAAATATGAAAGTAAAATATTTAATTGCCTCCCTGATTTTAGTCCTGCTGCTGACACTCGGCAGTGGGTGTAACCTGTTACCTGCCCCAACTACGGCGCCACCATCAGCACCATCACCGGCAATCCCCACCGCTACCGGAAATATCACCAGGCCTGCTGATAAAGGGGTGACAATACCGGTTGCGGAAAACCCGTCTCCACCACTACCCAGCATTGCCGATGTCGTGGCCAAGGTCAAACCTTCGGTAGTCGCCATCAACACCGAGCTTACCAGCCTCGATATTTTCAATCGACCACTGACGCAGCAAGGCGCCGGCTCGGGATGGATTATCCGGGCAGACGGCTACATCGTCACCAATAACCATGTAATCGAGGGAGCTAATAATGTCAACGTTACCCTTGATGATGGTAGGAGTTTTCCGGTAGATGTGAAGACCATAGCGACCGATACGTTAGCTGATTTAGCTATACTCAAAATCAACGCCACCGGCTTACCGGCGCTTAACGTAGGTGATTCTACTAAATTAAGAGTCGGCGATTGGGTGGTAGCCATCGGCAACTCGCTGGGACGCGGTACCAGAGCCACCGTAGGCATCGTCAGCCAGCTAGGAGTCTCACTCCAGGTCGACCAGGGCCAGACACTATATAACCTGCTTGAAACCAGCGCTGCCATCAACCCGGGAAACAGCGGTGGGCCTCTGGTCAATATGGCAGGACAGGCAATCGGTATCACCAGCGCCAAAATTGCCAGCATCGGGGTTGAAGCTACCGGTTACGCCATCAGCAGCCAGGAAGCAATGCCAATCATCCAGCAACTGGTTAACACTGGTTATACTACCCGCCCCTGGCTCGGGGTGGGTCTCTATACCGTAGACCAATTTGTGGTACAACGGTATAACCTGGCAGTCGATACAGGAGCCCTCATTTTAAATGTAGCTATCGGCAGTCCGGCGAACAAAGCCGGGCTGCAGGCCGGTGATGTCATCACCGAATTCGAAGGCCAGGAAATAACCGAGGTCGACAAGCTAATCAGAGCCATACACACCGCCCGGGTAGGGCAAGAGGTAAAAATAACCTTCTGGCGGGGTAAGACCAAGAACAGTACCACTGCCACCCTTACCGAAAGCCCACCACCTCCGAAGTAGGAACACCGGACGATGCCCAGCAGTTTCTTCAGCGGCTCCGGTCGAGCTTCTTCACCCCCAGCACTACATCATAGCCGCCAAGTTTATAACTCTCGGTGAAGACGCCCTGCGGGACTCCGGCAACGAGCTCCCGTGAGAGCGTTTCCTGTTTAACATAGTCGGCAAAGTCAGCCAGCACCTGCCCGACGTAATCACTGCCGTCATAATAGGTAGTAATATAATCGGCAATATCGAATCCGGCCGAGCGGCGCAGTGTCTGTAACCGGTGGACAATCTCCCGCGCCATTCCCTCTGCCTGAAGCTCAGGGGAAACCTCAGCCAGCACCGCCACCGCATAATTCCCTTCTGAGCTAACCGAGTAACCCGGTTTATCCAGCCCGGCCGCACTATCAACGCACACCAGACTTTTGACATTAAGCTCTTCCATGATTTGAGGTGCAGTCCGCTCCAGACTCTCCTTTTCGCCGGAGCCGGCCACAGCAACAATTACCTCGGCTAAAGGCTGACGCACCTTGACAGCCGCCTGACTGCGGGCGGCCCTTCCCAAGCTCGATATTTTCATCGCCAGACGGATATCAGCCGATAGCTGCCGGTCAATCTTCGTCTCATCAGCCACCGGAAAATCGGTCAGATGCACACTCGCTGGCATTTCTGGCGATACCGCATGTACCAGGTTCTGATATAACTCCTCAGCCAGGAACGGCGTAAACGGTGCCAGCAGTTTGGACAGAGTCACCAGGCAGCGGTAAAGCGTGGTATATGCCGACAGTTTGTCTGTATCATTTTCGCTCTTCCAGAAACGCCGTCGGCTGCGGCGCACATACCAATTGGACAGTTCATCGACAAACTCTTCGATTCTCCGTCCCCCATCCGTCGGGTTATAGCCATCCAGCGCCGAATCGACATCTATTATCAGTTGATTTAGCTCAGAGATAATCCAGCGGTCAAGCTCTGCGTCTAACGGAGCGTCTTCAGAACCAGGAGTAAAACGGTCGATATTAGCATAGGTGACGAAGAAGGAATAGACATTCCACAGAGTCAGCAAGAAACGGCGTGTTACCTCAGCCACCATGGGTTCCGAGAAACGGCGCACATTGCCCGCGGGCACGGCAGTAAAAAAGCACCAGCGCAAGGCATCAGCCCCGTGCTTGTTAATCACCGCCCAGGGTTCGACCACATTCTTCCTGGCCTTACTCATCTTCTCCCCTTTGGCATCGAGGATGTGCCCCAGGCAGATGACATTCCGGTAACAGGGACGGTTAAACAACAGGGTAGAGATGGCATGGAGACTGTAAAACCAGCCCCGGGTCTGGTCGACTGCTTCACAAATATAGTCGGCCGGGAAACGCCCATCTTCAAGCAAGCTCTTATTCTCGAAAGGATAATGATACTGGGCTAAGGGCATGGCTCCGGAATCAAACCAGGCATCGATTACCTCTGGCATGCGTTTCATAGTGCCGCCGCATTTTGAGCAGGTGAAGGTCACTTCATCGACAAAGGGACGGTGTAAATCCAGGGATTCCAGAACCAAACCCTTGACTCCTGCTTTCCCTTTCAAATCATCGATATTACCCACGCACTCGTAGCTCCCACAGGACTGGCACTGCCAGACAGGTAAAGGCGTACCCCAGTATCTTTCTCTGGAGAAAGCCCAATCGACATTATTTTGCAGCCAGTCACCGAAACGGCCATACTTAATATATTCCGGATACCAGTTTATCGTTGCGTTACCGTTAATAAGCCCCTCTTTTACCTCTGTTGTCCGGATATACCAGGACTGCTTGGCATAGTAGAGGAGCGGTGTCTCACAACGCCAGCAGAAAGGATAGGTATGCCGAATCTTCTCACTTCGAAAGAGCAGTCCCCTACCGGCTAAATCCTTCAGTACCAGAGGGTCAGCATCTTTAACAAACTTACCGGCAAAAGAGTAAGTCCCGATGACTTTGCCCTGTAAATCGACCATGTGGACGAAATCAAGCCCCTTAGCCTGCCCTGCATCATAATCAACCTCGCCATAGGCCGGAGCCATGTGGACGATACCGGTGCCGTCTTCCATCGAAACAAAGTCGGTATCGATTACCTTATAGGTCAGCTTTTTATCAGGCTTTTGCGGCTCAAGAGTAGTCCTTCTAGCGGCATCACCACTACCGGTAGAGGTAACAAATCTCTTTCTCTCGATAGCAAACTGGTGCGGATTGAAAAGAGGCTCATACTCCATCCCGACCAGGTCGCTTCCCTTTAATCTCTCGACCACTTTAGCATCTTCAAGACGGGTCGTCTGAAGCCGCGCCGACGCTAGAATGAGAAATTCGGCGTCCGTTTCCAGGACTACATATTCAGCGTCGGCCGCCACCGCCAGCGCGGTATTGCCCGGCAAAGTCCAGGGTGTGGTTGTCCAGGCTAAGAAATAGGCAGGTTTATCCAGGGTGAAAGTACCAATCGATTTACCGACGACTTTAAACTTTATGTAAACTGACGGGTCCTCGACATCATCCTTGTAGCCCAGAGCTACCTCATGAGAGCTGAGCGAGGTGCCGCAGCGCGGGCAATGAGGCGTCACGCGGTAGCCCTGATAGACCAGCCCCCTGTCCCACAACTGCTTGATTACCCACCAGCAGCTCTCGATATATTTATTATCCATGGTAATATAGGGATGCTCCAAGTCAATCCAAAAGGCGATACGCTCAGTCAGCGCCTTCCAGTCCTTGAGATAGCTGAAAACACTCTGCCGGCAGCGCTCATTGAATTTAGCGACACCGTATTCCTCAATCTGCGCCTTACCGGAAAAACCAAGCGTTTTTTCTACCTCTAGCTCTACCGGCAGTCCGTGGGTATCCCAGCCGGC
>JACQOM010000213.1 GCA_016202525.1 Chloroflexota bacterium
GTATTAGCCTCTCTAACGTGAACGCAAGTATAATAGACCGTAACCTTAACGACAAAAATAAGCTGGGAGGAGGAACAATGGCGACGGTAAAATCGAGAATCGAAACGCGAGAACAGAGGATAAAAGAGCTGAGGGAGGATATCGAGCGGAAAACCGGTAAGACTCCCGAGGAGCTTTACGACGAGCGGGAAAAACGGATAAGGGATGCTGTTGAGTTGAGACAGCCGGACAGGGTGCCGGTCACGATGGGAGAAGGCGTCTTTGCGGCCAGGCATGTCGGTCTCACTGCTTCAGCAATGTATTACGACATCGGAGCTTATCGAGAGGCTATCAGACAGACGGTCCTCGAATTTGAACCGGACCAGTGTGGCGGCGGCGTGGCCGCAGTCTCCGGAACCGCGCTGGAATTGCTGGATACAAAACACCAGCGCTGGCCAGGCGGAACCCTTCCCGATGATATCCCATACCAGTTCGTCGAAGGCGAATACATGAAGGCGGAAGAATACGATATCTTCTTAAATGACCCGTCCGACTTTGCTTTGCGCTACTATTATCCGCGTATATACGGCACACTTGGGCCGCTCACGAATCTGCCACCATTCCGCAACCTGGGCTTCACGGCCATGGCCCACTTATTCGCCACGCCCGAGTTCAAGCACCTGGCTGATATCCTGTATAAGGTTGGACAGGAACAGCAGAAGGCCCGCGAACTTGCCGCCGGAGCTGAAGACGAGATGAATCGACTTGGCTTCCCGACAGCGCAACTCGGCGGTGGTGTCGGCGCCGCGCCTTACGATCTGCTGGGCGACCAATTGCGGGGAATGAGCGGAGCCATGGTGGACATGTACAAATGCCCCGATAAGCTCCTGGCGGCTTGCGATAAGATTTTGCAATGGCGGCTGGCGGCGGCGGTTCCGGCCGACCCGAAGAAGCGTGCTAATCCCAAGATTCTCAGCCGACCTCTTCATAAGGGCGCGGAGGGTTTTATGTCCGTGAAGCAGTTCGAGACCTTCTACTGGCCGGGGCTTAAGGCATCCGTAATTCGCGATACGGAGCTCGGGTATGTTCCCCGGCTGGGCTGGCAGGGAAAATGTGATTCACGCCTCGAGTATTTGCTTGAGCTTCCCAGAGGAAAGGTCATTTGTTCTTTCCAGGATACCGATATGGCGAGAGCTAAAGAGGTGTTGCGCGATCATATTTGCATCGCCGGTAACGTTCCCGGCTTCTTACTACAACTGGGTACGCCACAGCAGGTGGATGAGTACTGCAAGAAGCTCATCAAGACATGCGGCAAAGGCGGAGGCTATATTCTCGCAAGCTCGGGTGGAATGGACGAGGCCAAGCCTGAAAATATCAAGGCGATGATGGATTCTGTCAAGAAATACAGTCCGTAGTAAGGCGCTGGACATGCAGCAGAAAAGGAGGGAGAACAAATGGCGACAACCACAAAGACAACGGAAAAATCCTGGCAGGAGATGACACCTGGTGAGAAACTGGAGAGACGCATCAAAGCATGGCTGGCAACGCCGATTAATTTCGAGTCAGCCCAAGCCGAGGCAGACTACAAGTCCCGCGTCAACCGCTGGCTAGATGCCGTCACCTTGAGAAAGGTACCCGACCATGTCCCCGTCATGCCTAACCTTGGCACCTTTGCTCAGCGCTATTACGGCTACACTCAGAAGGACATGATGTACGACCCGGACAAGGTAAATGATGCCTCGATGAAGGCCACCCTGGAATTCCAGATTGATACGCAAATCGATGCCGGGGTGACCGCAAACGGCAGGGTGATGGACATTCTCGACTATAAAACGCAAAAATGGCCCGGTCACGGTGTGCCGGACGACGGCGAGTTCCAGACTATCGAGGGCGAATATCTGAAAGCAGATGAGTACGATGCTTTCATGCGCGACCCCACTGATTTCGGGCAGCGCGTCCTTTTTCCTCGAACCGTCGGGGCGCTTGAGTCATTCGCTCATCTTTCGCTGCCCACCTACCGCATGCCAAACATCGGCGATTATGCCAGACCAGAAATCCAGACCGCTTTAAATAAGTTGATTGAGGCGGGGAAAGCCCAGGCAGCTTTCCAGCAGAAAAGAGCGGTGGGACCCAAAAAGCTAAAGGAGCTTGGATACCCCGTGATAGACCGACCGACCACTAACGCCCCCTTCGATTTTCTCGGTGATTCCCTCAGGGGGACGGTGGGAATTGTCGAGGACATGTTCAAGCGCCCGGAGAAGCTGCTGCAAGCGTTGGAATGGTGTACGCCCCTTATGCTTGAAAGGGGATTGGCGGGTGCCCGGATGGGTATGACTCCCGTTGTCGGCTTTAATCTGCATAAGGGCTCTGACACCTATATGTCTGACCAGCAGTTCAGAACCTTCTACTGGCCAAGCCTGCGGAAGGTCATGCTGGGACTGATTAACGAAGGCTTGATTGTCAGTGGAGGCAACCAGGGCTTTCATAACACGCGGCTGGAGTACTACCGCGACGTTCCGAAGGGCAGAGTCTACTGGTCGGTAGGCTACGGCACCGATATCGCCCGGGCCAAAGA
>JACQOM010000220.1 GCA_016202525.1 Chloroflexota bacterium
CGGAGCAATGTTCATGCCTATACTCTTCCCGGTTTTGGCACTACCCGCAGAACGAAGTCTAATGCTATCAAACTGTGTCAGGCAGTGGGGGTGAGCTTCGAGCAGGTGAACATCAACCGCAGTAGCCGGTCGCACTTGAAAGACCTCAACCATGAAGGTCATCAGGACGTGGTTTTTGAAAATGTGCAGGCACGGTACCGCACTGAATTTCTCTTCAATAAGGCTAACGAACTGGGCGGGATTCTGCTGGGCACCGGTGACCTCACTGAGGTGGCTCTCGGCTGGTGTACCTTCGCCGGCGACCATATATCTCATTATCATATCAATGTTTCTGTGCCGAAAACGCTTGTCCAATATCTGGTACGGTGGGTGGCTGACGAAGAACTGGCTGATTCACCGGCGCAGGAGGTCCTGTATAGCATTCTGGCAACCCCCATTTCTCCGGAATTGCTGCGGCCGGAGAACGGCAAGATTGTGCAGAAGAGCGAAGAAATCGTCGGGCCGGTGGAGTTGGCTGACTTTTATCTGTATCCCTTCATTCGTTTCGGGATGAGGCCGGGACGGATACTCTACCTGGCTAATGAGGTCAGGGAGCAGGGCCTTTTCGAGCAGGAATACACCATTGATGACCTGTATAAATGGCTCAAGAGTTTTATCAAGCGGTTTTTCGCCAATCAGTTCAAGAGGACGTGTCTTCCCGAGGGACCAAAGGTCGGTTCGATAAGCTTATCGCCGCGGGGTGACTGGAGAATGCCCTCGGATGCTGAGACCAGGCTCTGGCTGGAAGACCTGGATGCGATGTACGCCAGGCTGCGCGAATAGCTAGCCTATTGCCCTCAAGACCTTCTGAGTGTTTCTCAGGTCTTTGAAAAGATAGTCCGGCCTGGCTCTGGCTAACTGTGCCGCCGAGTGAAACCCCGTCGCTACGGATATGGTCAGTGCGTTGAACAAGCGCCCGCACTCGATGTCCCGGATTGAATCCCCGATAATGACGATGTCCTTGTCTCTAAACTTCTGTCCGGTGAGGCTTTCCGCCTTCTCTATCGCCAGCCCTACCATGTCGGCTCGGGCTTGCACTTCCGTGCCGTAAAAACAGAATTTGAAATACTTACCGAGGCCGGTAGTTGTAAAAACCCGGCTGACAATTCCCGGTGAATCACCGGTGTACAATACAATCAGGTTGTCCGTCTTCGGTAGCGCTTCGAGAAGCTCCCTGGCACCGGGCAGAATGTATCCGGTTGAATCTTCAGGGATACTTTCCCCGAAGGTGGTTTCATAGCTCCCCAAAAGTTCACGGCTCTTCTCCCTGAATACTTTTTCAGGGATGTTTTTCAGCCTGGCCAGTTCCTGGAAGTTTTCCGTAAGACTCCTGCCGGCAAAATCGATTTCGCTAAACCTGGCAGCGACACCAAAAAACTTCAGGAATAACTTCTGCATCGCCTGGTCGTGCAGCGGAAGAAAGTCTACAAGAGTCTGGTCGAGGTCGAAGATAATGAGCTTCATTCGTCTGGCGGCTAGTCCTGGTCAGCAGTACTATTGTTGTATGGTAGCGCAAAGGAAAAGGTCGAGCCTTTCCCGGGTTTGGATTCCACCCAGATTTGTCCACTATGAGCTTCTACCAGCCTCCGGCAGACCATCAGTCCCAACCCGGCTCCGCTGATTCCACTGTTGATGGACTGCTCTAGCCGCTGGAAGGGGCTGAATAGCTTTGCCTGCTCCTGGCGGGATAGACCCCTGCCCTGGTCGCTGACGGATATGACCACGCGTTCCGGCTCCACCCTGGCCGAGATTTTTATTTCGGTCCCTGATGGAGAGTACTTGGTGGCATTCTCCATGAGGTTGTAGAGGATACGTTCAATTCTCAATGGGTCGGCTTTTATCGGTGGCAATGCATTGGGAATGGAGGTAATGAATTTGTGGGAAGGAGCCTGCCGTTTTACTTTGCCGACTGTTTCTCTAATGATGTTCTTGATATTAATCGACTCGGTATAAAGGGCCAGTTTTTGTGCTTGGAACCGTGATAGCTCGAGCAGGTTTTCGACCAGGTGAGAAAGAGACTCGCTTTCCAGGACAGCATCCTGGGTGAGTTGCTGTATCTCTGCTTCAGACAGGCGGTCCCTTTCGCTAATAACGGTGTTTAAAGAGCCGCTGATTACGGTTAGTGGTGTTTTCAGTTCGTGGGAGACCAGGCCGATAAATTCATCTTTGAGCTGTTCCAGCTTTTTACGTTCGGTAAGGTCGCGCACATAAACGATGAGCCGGTTTGAATCGCCATTCGGGTCGCTGATGGCTGCTGCCTTAGCCCATACCGGTATTGTTAAACCATCTTTGGAGACAAAAGAAAGTTCGTCTTCCAGTTGCCCTCTTTGCCTGACTTCATCCCACTGATTTTCCATACGCTCAGGGGAAATTTTGGTCGTAAACTGTCTGAAGTTCTTCCCTTTTAGTTCTTCACGGTTATACCCCAGGAGGGAGCCGAGGGCTTCATTGCAGTTGATAATGTAGCCCTGGCTGTCAAGATAGGCGATGCCGTCAGGAGAGGATTCCACCAGAGTACGGTAGCTGGCTTCAGTGTGCCCCAGCCTTTCCTCGGTCCGTTTTAGTTCGGTTGTATCCTGAAGACAGACCACTACTCTGTCCAGACCACGGAATTTTACCGGGGACGTTGACACTAAAAGCCACCGGTCTTCTCCCTTGTTGCTGTGAGCCAGGGAGAATGTTGTCTCCTCATTGATATGCGAGTGTCCTGTTTCAAAGGTGTCCATAATGCTGTGGCGCACGATACATGTCTGGCAAGTGGGGCCAAAACCGCAGCCCCTGGGGTCATCCAGAGAATGAAGGCAGCGAAGGGCTTCACCGCCCCGCGTTCCCAGCATTTCATCGACAGTGCGGCCAGCGAACCGGGCTGCGGCCTGGTTAACTTCGTGCACGCGTCTTTCTTCATCGACCAGCAGTATGGCGACAGGGATGCTGGCTTGGATGTCAGTGAGCTCGGCGTAAGCCTGTTGTAATTGGGCCTCGGCCTGTTTGTGAACCGAACTCTCGATAACCTCCCACTGTTTTTCTCTACGGATAAGGGCAAACTGGTGGTTCATAACCACATCGATTACTTCAGCAGCACTGCACCGGGACAGGCTGTAGCTACACAGGGCAATTATGGAATAGTTGCCAATAACGGAATTGACCATGGCTTCATAGTCAGTGAATTTTGCCCAGTGATTCTCCTCAAGCCAGAGAGTATTGCCGGTCAGTCTCAACCCGTCATAGCCTTTGGCTTGCGCCATGTTCAGTTTGTCTACCCACCCGTTGAGGACACGCTGGGCATCGAAAACGTCGTTCTTAAGATACCACTCGGTATGCGGAATAATCTCAATCTGGCCGTGCTCCAGATAACGCTCAAAATCAGGCATAGCCTTTTTCATTGCCTTCGTGGCATCGTCTACATTAAGAGGCTCGGCAGTAACCCACATGCAGAATTCATTGTGCCTCAGGCCGGCGCTGAAATAGGGGACCAGTATATCCTCTAAATCCTGCCTCGTCTGATAGAACTGGCAGAAGTGAGTGCCCCAGGGGACGTCACCAACAATGTCAATACCCGTTTGTCTCAATTGCCCGGACATCGGTGTTACCTCTCTGGTTTGACCATCACAAGCAACTCATCAGCAGAATCAAGCTTTTTCTAAGAGAAGTATAGCAGGAGTATTGGTCACAGTAAACTGATAACTCACTCCTTTTACTCAGCCCTAGTTGTGAGCGATATTTTTAGTCAGGAGGGCTTTGCCCTTTCTCTAAAGTCTCTTCCCCCTCTCCTTGAAAGGAGAGGGGGATTAAGGGGGTGAGGTTGAAAGTGAACTTAAACAATCAACCAAAAGAACTTTACCGAAACATACTCTGTCAGAATAGAATATAAATATTGGATATTATCTATGAGGATGAAGCGGGGAGATGGAAGGAAAAGGTGCTGCCTTTACCGAACTCGCTTTGCACCCAAACGCGGCCCTGCTGCCCTTCCACCAATTGTTTGACGATGGTCAGGCCAAGACCCGAACCGCCGGTACTGCGCGTGCGAGAGCGGTCTACACGGTAGAAACGGTCAAAGACATAAGGCAGGTCATCAGGACGGATACCCACCCCGGTGTCAATCACCGAGACAGTAACACCGTCACCATCAGGCACCAGCCGCATGGTAATACTGCCCCCCTCCGCCGTGTACTGCCATGCATTATTGAGCAGATTGCGTATAACCTGTGAAGTACGCTCAGGGTCCGCCTGCACCAGAGGCAGGTTAGCCGGAGCTTCCAGAACCGCCTTAATCTTTTTGGCGGCGAACTGAGTTTGAAATCCATCGATAACCCGCAATGACAGGTTATTCAAATCCACGTCCGTCATCTGTAATCGGAGTTGCCCGGTCTCAGCCAGAGACAGAGTACGCAGGTCTTCCACCAGACGTGCCAGCAATATCGTCTCTTCGTGCAGCGAGGTCAGATTTTCCGTATCGACCTTCAGGACACCATCCAGCATGGCTTCCACATTGCCCTGCAGTATCGATAGCGGAGTGCGTAGCTCGTGGGCAATGTCAGCCACCATATTCTGACGCACTTCCTGGTCGCGGCTTAATGTAGCCGCCATAGTATTGAAAGACTCTCCCAGCTCGGCAAGTTCGCTGGAACCACCGATGTCTACTCTCTGCTTCAGATTACCCTGTGCCACGCTCCGGGCTGCGGCGGTAACCTTACCCAATGGCGCTACGATTTGCCGGGTAAATAAAGTACCGAGAAAGATTGCCAGGGTTACGCCACTCAGACTGGCAATTAAAAGGGTCTGGCCCAGATTATTCAGAAAATCTCTTTCCGCCTGAGCAAAGGCCTGGCCACCCATCATATCCATCATCCCACCTCCCATCATCCCTTCCATGGACTCGATGTGGGTGAGGAATGCGCCGAAATCACTGGAGGTAGACCGGTAGGCAAGTATCGCCACCAGGGCAACCCCCGGAATGGCCGCCAGCAAAAAGGCAACGGTCAGCCTTACGGACAAACGATTAAATACCGATGACTTATCCATCGCTCGACTCCGCTCACGATAAATCGTCCGGCTCTTGAAGTTTATAACCCAGGCCATGCACGGTAACGATACGGCAACCTTTGCCGCCGCCGGCCGCTGCCAGTTTATGCCGCAGGTTCTTGATATGGACATCGATGGTACGCTCATAGCCCTCATAAGTCTCCCCGAGGGCATCCAGCAGCCGTGAGCGCGACCATAGCTGGCCGGGGACTTTAGCTAAAGCGGCCAGAATGCGAAATTCCGTAGGCGTCAAGGTTAGCTGATAACCGTGGCAGGTAGCTTCGAACCGTTCCTCATCCAGCACCAGCTCACCCCGGACGATACGGGCCGGCGGGGCTGCCCTCAGCGGACGGGCACGGCGCAGCACCGCCCGGATGCGGGCGACCAGCTCACGGGGACTGAAAGGTTTGGTAATATAGTCGTCGGCGCCAAGTTCAAGGCCGACCAGCTTGTCAGCATCTTCACCGCGGGCCGTCAGCATAATGACTGGAACTTCTGAGGTGCGCCTTATCTCCCGGCACACCTCCAGACCATCCAACTCCGGCAACATCAAGTCCAGGACAACCATATCCGGTTTCTCCCGCCGGAAGACATCCAGAGCCTGACGACCATTGGTGGCTTCGACAACCTGATAACCTTCGGTCTCAAGATAGGCGCGTACCAGGCTCAATATCTTCCTCTCATCGTCCACCACCAGTATTTTACCTTTAGCCACTATTGGACACTCCTTTTACCTTCTATAACCAGAATACAATGATGGGGCGAGATATGTAAAGGATGGTTCTGTTTGCCTTTGGTTGTTCCACAGTAGGATTCCTTCAGGATGAATACGCTGTCATTGCGAGGAGCACAGCGACGTGGCAATCTGGGTGGTGGTGGGTGTCTCTTTTTCCCTCCCACACACGGATTGCTTCGCCTCCCGACTTTGTCGGGATGGTCTCGCAATGACATTAGCAAGTAAAACCGAATAGTACCTAAGAAACAGGCAGCCAGGGTTGGTATCTGGCTGCCTGCGCATATTGCCGGGAGTGTTGCTAATTCTTACCAGCCACCCATCATACCACCGCCACCCATCATGCCTCCGTTACTTATCGTTCCGCCGTTACCCATCATGCCACCGTTACCCATCATGCCACCGCTGCCCATCATGCCGCCATTGCCCATCATGCCGCCGCTGCCCATCATACCACCGTCCCCCATCATACCACCGTCCCCCATCATTTCATTGCAATCCTTTTGCATCTCCTCCCATGAGTAACTGCCGTTTTCTGTCGAAGTCGAAAAGTCCTGCTTCAGCAAGGTGCGGGCTCGTTCCTGCGCCTGGCTCAGGAGCAGGTCAGCTTGTTGCCGGGTAATATAGCTGTAGTTCACCCGAAGATTAACCTGGTCGGTAAAGGGGGCAACAATTACCGCCACCACAGCTTCTTCAGATACACCCTGTTTGGCTGCTATTGCCGATAGTGTCTCGCCCTTTCCGAGACGAGTGGTCAACTCGGCCGGAGTCAATTTCAGAGTCTGAGCCAGCCGTGTCAGAGTGGGTTGATCCAGATAGGTGCCATAATTGCTAACTGCGCTGACCGCCTGGTTATTAGCGGAGTTCCGCGCCAGCGTTGGCACCGCCCAACCGAATATCACTAACCCCAGGACGAGAACAATGGCACCAATTACGTACACCCTTTTCATCTAACTTCCTCCTTTTAAAATCCTTTTCTTTTATCTATCTAAAGTCAGAATAGCAAAGAGGTGTGAAGAAAGTATGAAGGCGAATTAAAGATATTGTGTTTTTTAAGGTTCTCGGCTGAAGCCCCGGGTGCTTACGCCCCGCTTTCAAGCTCCATCAGGCGCACCATCCGGGCGGTTAGCTCAGTTGGTTAGAGCACTGCGTTGACATCGCAGAGGCCAGTGGTTCGAGCCCACTAC
>JACQOM010000221.1 GCA_016202525.1 Chloroflexota bacterium
AGATATAGCTCGCGATATGTCCAGAGGGAACCGCATGCATTTACTTAAATTGCTTGCTGAGGCTAAGGTAAAAGTCCTTATTGAAACTAGTACTTTAGGAGTTAACGATGAGGGCATTACTGTTGCTGATAAAGCCGGTAAGGGAAGCAGATTGGTGGCGGATACCGTGGTGCTCGCTGTAGGTCTGATACCTCAGAGGGAACTTGTAGAAGCCTTGCAGGATAAAGTACCTGAAGTATACGCCATCGGTGATTGCGTGGAGCCGCGCAAGGTAATAAATGCCATCTGGGAGGGTTTCCGCACCGCCCGACTTATTTAGGTGTGTTATTTTAGAGTGAATCTGACACTTCGAGTAAGTTAAGCAAGATAAAGAAAGGAAATGTCAAGTCAACTCCACCTGATTACATTCTCAATTATGTGTAAGAAGCCCCCTTGAGGTGACCTGCCCCCAATAGTTGTACCACTTTTATGTTAGTACAGAGGACATTGTAGCTTCAGGTGCGGGTGACTTATAATCCTTGCCGCTGTGTTGTGGCTCATCGGTGCTAATCGATGGGCGAAAAACGCCATACCTCACGTTTCACGCCCTCCGGCGTGCTTGCCTTGAGTTTTGCCGACACATCGATAGGCTCCGCCTTCATATTGCACAGCTTCTTAAGGGCGGCAGTGAACAGAACGTCCGACGGCGTTGGTGATACCTTCAGCCCCCGGTTGCGCAGCTCCGGCATTATCGGTCCCGAGACTAGGTCAACCGAGTCGAATATGACATCGGTATCGGAGAGCTTTTGGAACTTGTATTTGGCATATCCCGACCTGGTCAGATATTCTCCGATTGATGCGACTACAGTGAAGGGATTCCCCGATGGGATGTTGAGGTCTCTCTGTATCTCATCAAACACCAACTCCCCTGTGCGCACCTTAACCTTTTCCAGCCGGGCCAATTCACTCGGAGTATTGCCAAACTCCTTACTGAACATCAGCCAAGCCAGGTAAACTTCTTTTACACAAAACTGGGCATCCATTCTCTCGGCATAGGCCATAGTATTTACCTCCTTATTACCTCAAGGTCCCTCTGGGAATCTGCGTACTTGGTGATAGAGGAAACTCGCCACATCTCGCGCCCCATGTCCCCCCCTGGTGGCACCAATGCTTTTACATAGTCCGGGGGTGGGATTTCAATGATCTGCGGCTCCACATTGCAGACTTTCTTCAGTGCGCCGACAAATAGGGCATGGGACGGCTCGGGAGGTATTACCTTCATCTTTTGGTCAGGTAGTCCCCTACCGCTTTGGCCACGGTAAAGGGATCGCTCCCCGCCGGGATTTTCAACTCGTCCTTAAGGGCCTCATAGACCTCTTCTCCCTTAAGCCATTTGATTTTGTCTATCCGTTTCCACTCCTCGGGACTGTTGAACTCTTCACAGAGAGCCGTCCAACTCAGGTAGACCTCCAAGCATGCGAACTGTGAGTCAAGTGTTGCAGATATTGCCATATATCACCTCCTCATTATTTGGTCATTAGTGTCCACGCCATAAGGCCTGACAAAATCCCTTTGGACATTCTTAGTGCAGTGTCACCTCCTGTTGGTTAGTCAAGAGGTCACAAAATCGAGGATACTATTCACTGATGAATTTGTCAAGTTGTGGAACCGAACCAGACTTACAAAACATAGCATTGTTTCGGATGAGTTTGATATTTCTTGTTTCCTCCTTCTATTTGACATATAATCATATATAGACGAAGAAAGTGCTAATAATTGCTTCCAATCCAAACAGGAGAGTCATCTATTCAGAGGGGAGAAAATGCCCGAGCAAATCTGCGTATACGGTACGAACTGGTGTCCAGACACTGCCCGTTCCAGAAAATGTCTGGCGAAACTTGGCATTGAATACACCTGGTATGATATCGACAAAGACAAAGACGCCTGTGCTTTTGTAGAAAAAGTTAATAAAGGAAACCGGAGCGTCCCGACGATACTCTTTCCCGACGGTATGGTACTCGTGGAACCTTCTGACGCTGAACTAGAGAAGAAATGTCTAGGATAGAATACTGACTTGCCTATATGCAGGAACCACCTGTCAAGTTAGAGTTACTGGGATAAACTCATGACCAGGGCAAAAGAAATACGGGGTTGAACAAAGCTGAGTTTCATTGAATAGCAATCCAGTGACTTGGTACCTATATAACCAACTGAGAATGTATACAGGTGGAGTTCCACTCTCAAGACTAACTATTAGTAACCTAACTTAAAGAGTTGGCAAAGCCTGAAAGAAGCTACAGTATTCGTTAACCATTTTACTTACTGGATAGGAGGGCAGAGATGGAGAACATACGCTATGACTACTCCCCTCTCATCACGCGAGAACCTTTCAAGTTACCCGGCCGGGCCAGAGTAGCAGTATGGGTAGGGGTCAACATTGAGCACTTTGATATTGGGACTACTGATTTTGGCGAGCTCAGACCCTACCGTGCGGGCCCACCCAATGTCATGGACTATTCAGTACGGGATTACGGCAACAGGGTTGGTATCTGGAGAGTCATGGAAACGCTGGACAAACATGACATCAAAGCCTCGGTATTGCTCAATTCGGATGTTTGCAGCCGATATCCGATTATCATAGAGGAGTGTAAAAAACGCCACTGGGAGTTTCTGGGCCATGGCACCAGCAATTCCAGTCCCCTCGGTGGTCTAAGTGAGGCCGAGGAAAGGCAGGTAATTTCTACTAGTCTGGATACAATTACCCAAGCGGTACAGCAACGCCCTATAGGCTGGCTTGGTCCGGCATTGCAGGAGACTTTCAATACCCCCGATATCCTAGCTGAAAATGGAATAAAATACCTATGTGACTGGTGCTGCGATGACCAGCCTTTTCCAATTAAAGTGAAGAGGGGGAGCCTCATTTCAATGCCTTACGCCCAGGATATTAATGACCGAGCCGCCTTCCGGCGGCAGGTAAGTCACCAGCAATTCGGTGAAATGATTAAAGACCAGTTTGATACCCTATATCGAGAAGGTGCTACCCATGCCCGCATCATGTGCATTGCACTACATCCTTTCTTAATCGGACAACCATTCCGAATTGGCTATCTGGATAAGGCTTTGCAATACATCAAGGGACATACTAATGTCTGGGTCACTACTGGCCGGGAAATAGCCAGCTGGTATTATGAAAACTATATGGG
>JACQOM010000222.1 GCA_016202525.1 Chloroflexota bacterium
GACATCTATCAAAATTAACCCCCGGTATTGTAACGCTTATCGCCTTTCCGAATCATGTAATAGTCGAACGGCGCACGGGAGGACTTGACCGGCACTATTGCCGACCAGCCGATGGCGATGTGCAAGGATATATCGATGTTATCGTCGTTGAGCCCCCATTTTTCCTTAAACTTGGCGCCGCTCCCTGTTTTGTCGTCTCCCCGGTGGCTCAGCCAGCACCCGCCCAGCCCGAGGGCATGCGCCATCAGCAGCATGTGGTCGCCGGCGGCGGCGGCATCAAAACCCCGGTTCTGAGGAACGGCCTGGGGGAGGTCCTGCCCGACGACAGCGGTCGGCCTTTTCTCATAGCCGATGACGATGAGGACGGCATTTTCCGTGGAGATATCGCTCCAGCACCAGCTCTTTTCCTCCTCGGTCTTGAGCACGATGAAACGGACCTCGTCCAGGTTGCAGCCGATGGGCGCGGCGATGCCGGCTTCGATAACCTTGTTAATCATCCAGTCGGGGACTTCTTTCTTAACCCAGTCGCGCACCGAGTGACGCCCCCAGAGCAGCTTGTGGACAACCTTCATTTCCTCGGCGCTGAAAGGATCGGGAAGAGGGTCGGCGATGTTTGGTTTTATCCCTTCCCGGACTTTGGCGGCGGCATCGAGATACAGCTTGACCCACTTAATATCCGGGTCGGTTTCGGGGTAGCCTTTTTCCCGCCAGACATCGAAAACAAGCTGTGCCTGCATACCAAAGCCGGCGATTGGTTTATTCGGCCACTTGACCAGTAAGGAGTAAATCGGCACCTCGATGTTGTGATGGGTCCGCTCGTGGAGCAGACCGCGTAGCGTTATTTCATCCATTTTCCTGCAATCGTCCTGAGTGTACTCTTTGAAGCCGGTAATGATTTTGGTAATCTGCCTCTGTGTCATTGTTCCCTCCTGATTATTTAATTAAAATATTCGGTGCAGCCCATGTTTTTTAAAAGTCTTATTCGGTTTTAGCTGGTAATCTATATAAATCTTTCGGATTGCTTCGTCGCTGCGCTCTTCGCAATGACTGTGGAATCCGCTTTTCATTCGTCCAGATATGACCAGTCTTTGTCCTTCTCCGCAAAATCCTTTCTTTCCTGCTCGGTGGTGGGCCTGACTACGAGTTCACAGTAGTCGTCACCATCGGGCAGCGCTTTGACATGGGCCAGCTTGAATTTGGGGTTGAAAGCCATATATTTGGCGGGGTCGACATAGCAGTAGAGCCGTCCCAGTTCACCTTCGCCGAGTTCGTTCCAGACCTTGCCCATGACACAACCGTAGGCCCTTCGCCTAGTTTCTCCGCCCACTTTTACTGCTTCTCCGCCATCATGCATACCGTAAAGAGGGAGGTCGCTCTGGAAATTGGTCGGGCTATTGTCCAGCCCTCTGGCGGCAGCCGATGCTTTAGCTTCCTCTCCGATTTTTGTGCCGTATTCCTTGATTGCTTTCAGGATTAGCTCCTTGCCCTTCTTTTCACCCAATTCATTAACCAGTGTCCGGGCAAAAGCGATGTGCAAAAGTCCCAGTCTGGCACAGACCTTTCTCACTTGCTCTCTGGCTTCTTCCAGAGGGACAGTTTTCTCTTTTTCAGCCATCTTTGTCTCCTTTATTTTGTTGCTGATATTAATGTTACTTTAGCATAAGTTACCGCAAGATATAAAGGTATCATGTATCAGGCAGGTTCTTCGTATTCCTGGTTAATTTATCAACCTTTGGGCTTGGGCTCTCTAGGGTGAAACCTCACCCCCTTAATCCCCCTCTCGAAGGAGTAAACACCGTGTCATACGCGGCGGGTTTATGCCTTTCGCTTTGAGGGGGATGTTAACGGCCAAATCAACATGGTAACCACTGGGGTGAGCCATCTCTGGTCACTACCATTACGCAATTATCAGAATGTGTAGTTACGCCTATCCAGGATTGATTTGCTCAAAGGATAAGATAGTATTCCGGACCGAGCACCCCCCTGTCCAATAGCACTTGAGAAAATCAAGCAGTAGCCAAAATCAATAAGAGAGGGCTGGCGGTTTGAACCGCCAGCCCATTATTTCTGATGTTTAACGTTAGGCCTAATATCCCATTGATTTCTTCAAGTCCTGGTCAATCCAGACATACTTGGTCCAGTAGTTTCGGTTGGAAATACCCAGATAATCCTCACCATGGTAGTTCTTAAGCCATGGCCACCACACATGGTAAACGTATGGTCCGGGGAAAGGTATGACCCAGGCTTGCTCAAGAACATACTGGAAGAACCCCTTCATCATCGGCCAGAGCTTGGACTCGTTGAGCATATAGTCCTGCCTTGTATCTAGATATACCTTATTGGCATATTGGTCATTAATACGAGCATAGTTAAGCACATCAGTCGGATTGGTGGGATGGAACGCCCAAGGAGCGCTAGTGAAACCTGCACCACCTCCGTAAACTGCGTGCTTATGGTTAGCCCCCTCGACGGTAGAGGTAAAGACAGCAGATTCTCTAACCTGAATATCAACCTGAACGTCAATCTTAGCCAGGTATTCTTTCAGAATGGATAACTCATCAACCATAGGTGCTGTGGTAAGCATTTCTATCTTGAAGCCATTGGGATAACCCTCCTCAGCCAGGATTTTCTTTGCCTTCTCCGGCTGATAGGTAAACATATCACGGACTACGTCGTTCTGCTGAGCCATCGGGGTGTACATCGGGAGAAACTCCGGGTAAGGTGCAAGGGGCCATACTAGTTCAGCATTACCCTTAAAGTAATCCCTGATTATAGTTTTGTAGTCTATGGCCATGGTCAGCGCCTGCCGCACCCTCTTGTTATACCAAGGCAAATCTGGTTTATCTACCCTCAGGGTTATTCCACGACCAGCACCAGTAAGATACCTGACATACTTTAGGGCAGGGTTAGTTTTCACCATTAGTTGAGCATCGTCCCAGCTAAGCCCGGCCTTTGCGGGTGGTTCTCCTATCAGTCCATCAACCTTCCCAGTCCGCAGCGCCGACATTCGGGTGGACGGGTCGGTAATAATCAGAAACTTGACGCCATCAAGATAGGGTAACTGGTTGCCCTTCCCCGGGCCGATGGGGTCTTTGTCCCAGTAGTTTGGGTTCCTGACGTAGGTCGCTACGCTACCATCAACATAATCTTTAATAGTAAATGGTCCTGTGCCAACGGAAGCCTTCCAGTCACGCATCTTGTTGTATTTCTGGTACACCTCGGGGGGGAAGATAGCGCTGAAATCGGAAGCATAATATATTACCGAACTGAGAGTTCCCGGTCTGGCGTTAATCCGAACCGTGTACTTGTCTAGTGCTTCTATCGAGAACGGCCGCTCCTCTGGTACGACCCTTGTCTGCCATATTCCTTCAGGGTCAAAATACCATGCGTTAAGGGAAGAGGCTGCATCTTCGGCTGTGAATTCTCTTCCGTTAACCAGTCGGCTAGCTTCGTTGTTGGTATCAAGGGCATAATGGACCCCTTTTCGGATATGGAAAATAAGAGTCTTATCATCAGGTATTTCATAGCTCGTAGCTAGGCGTGGTCCGAAGTACGTAAGTTGACCGATATACGCAAAAAAACCTGCCTCATTTGTGCCGGCCGGCCCTTTTGTCCAATCTCCTCCCCATAGCGACTCGAGGCTAAGATTTATAGTCGGAGTAGAAGTTTTATGAATCAGCACCGGAGCAAAACCGCGTGGCGATACAGATTCGACGATAGTGAGTAGCCCACCATATTTCGGTACCTCTGTTGTTGGTGCCGTCGGTGCTGTCGGGGTAGCTGGCACTGCGGGTGTAGTTGGTGCTGTTGGCGCTACCGGCGCAGTTGGTATTGTTGGAGTCGTTGGTCCTTTCGGTGTAGCTGGAGCTGCTGGAGCACAAGATGCCAGCACTAGCGATAATACCATCAAACAGCTAACTAATAACCAGACCTTTTTCCTTTTCATTTCCTTTCCTTCCTTATCATATTTTGATTTGCATCATTGGTCTTTCCCGCTTGTTTAAGACCAAGGTCATCAGGGCTGGTTGGAGGCAGAACTAAGGACTCGTAAATCTCCAAGGCTTCTGCCTGACATCGGGTAAAGGCTCTGATTGACTTGGCATAGTTGTAGAGGCTCTCATTATCTGTAGTGCGGGAACCCAGATACAGGTAGTGCTCGCCCACAAACCAGTCGGTTACAGCCTGGTTGAACATGCTATCCAATGGAGCATAGGCAACATCTGCCCAGTTGAGCTTCCTCAATTCGTGGTCCGCAGAATAAAGCTTCTTTTTGGCATGGTCATGGGCTGCTTGAGCAACCTCATCCGGATTGTCACCAAGCCTCAACTGGTAGAAAGAATGTATCGGATTTACGGTATAGTTATCGCAATTAAAGGCACCGGGAGTCGGTTTTCTGGCAGGACACCTGGAGGCAGAGTACCATAACAATTTGTCAGGCAGTGCTATCGCGACGCCAGGACTAGATAGATGTGATATGGTGGGATTGACTGGATCATCACTGGGATAGCGCCACATCATCTTGGTAAACTCCAGGTCTACGTGGCCGTGATAGTTATGAAGCATCTCCCACATACGCAAGTTTCGACTTACAGCGTGTCCCGGTTTTGCTGGGTCAGGGTCACCCCATCCTCCATGTTCATAGTAAGCCTCACCATCGGAATGCGAATCCGGGAGAAGGCCATTATTGGTAGCATGGAGGAAATCCTCCTCACCGAAGTCGCCGGCTCTTCTGATATGGCCTTTAGATTCCCTGATAAAAGCATCGCCATTGACATCAACCCAAAAGCCATGGTGTTGATTGTTCTGCGGATTCAGGGAATCTGATATCGCTTCAGCTTCTTTGGTATTGTTAGCAAAACGCAAAGTATGCAGCTCATAAAGTCCCGTTGGCGTACCATATTGCTTCCTCTGAATTTTACGGCTACCAAAACCGCCATGATGAACAAAACAGAGACCTTTATCATTCATGCTAGGCATACCTGAACCACCAAGACACATCGTCCGATAGGGGTTATATATATAACTATTTCCCGTCTCGGGAAAGACCATTAAGGTCATCCGAAACGAAAGCATATTGTCTCCACTACCGCTAGCAATGACTCTACCATCTCTAGTGGCGCGTCCCCAAGCCGCAAGACCACTGCAACCTTCACTTGGTGGCAATTCTTCGCTTTCGCTCTCCGCAGGTTCAGTCCCGGGATATAACGGTACGATGCTTTCTATTTCATGGCGGCGAGCAAAGAGCGCTAGTACGTCATGGTATGTGACGGGAATACCTAGGTCGTTAGCCCCGGCAGCCATACCCTTCATGAAATCTATCCATTCTGGCGCATCCTGCTTGATGTACCACTGGAACGCCTTCAGAGCTTCGAGTTGCTCCTTAGTGTATTGCTCCTGGTGTATGGGTACGAATGCCCATGCGAATCCAGCCCATTGATGAGAGGCTACCCACGGACCCCATATCTCGACCGACTGTTGAAAGAACTGGTAGCCCATAACATAATCTGAGCCCTCAAGAACAATGACTGGTTTAATATTTGGTGGTAGTGGAACATTGCCTGCAAAAGCTATACACTCGGCTCCACCTGGATTCGGTGCAAGCGGCCGAAGCCGTGCTTGTGATGATTTCAAAGATAAGAGTGAATCTGCTGCCTCATAACGTATCTTTGGCAGCACTTTCTTCTTCATTTCCTCTCTCCTATATATTTTGGGTATTAGACGGGCTTACGTACCCGCCTGATGTCAGTGGTTTCGTCTTTTGAGTTTAGGCAACTTGTGCTAGGGCTTCTTCGAGAGTTAAGTCGCTGATACAGGAGCTGGCAACGCCAATATACCTCTTTGTTTCAGGTCCTGCCGGACATCATCTAGCCCCAGTTCTGCCAGAGTTTCTGCGGTCGGGATGCCATCTCTGTTCCAGCCACTTAGCTCGTAGTAAGTGTCGAGATATTTGTCATATACCTGCCGGTCTAACTTGCGCCGGGGTGGCGCCGGCTCCTGCTCAAAAAATATTCTGGGGACAATATCGTCCTTCCGGCTCATTCCCCGTCTCGCATTAAAGGCTCTAGCCAAGGTCACTATCCTTTTGCCGATAGTTTTTACCTCATCTTCATCAATGTTCATCCCGGTAGCGTTGCTAATTAGCTCAGCCAATTGAGCATGGGTATTTATCGGTACGGAGGTGCCGAACCCGCAGGTTCTATGGCAAATGCCTAGGCTATCAGTAAGAAAGAACCACCGATGGTCGTAAAGTACAAGGGGAACGAATGACTTGGCGTCATATTCACTGCCATCTACATTGTACTGACGCAGGTAGACCTCTTCATGCTCCTTGGGATACAGATACCAAC
>JACQOM010000208.1 GCA_016202525.1 Chloroflexota bacterium
AGAAGCTGAAAAGCTCACCCATCCCGGTGCTGATTCCTCCGCTCAAGCTGTTTACCGAGAATGCTGACATGATTGTCTCCTGCGGCTACTACCGCTTTCAGTCGGGTGTTTGAGACGGCCTGGATTTAGACGTGTTGCCCGGGCTTAAACTGGCCTAACTGGCAGTCGTTACACTTCCCCTGGGTACACAAGCTCTGATAGATGTGGATAAGCCCCTGTTGCCGGCGGGCTGAGTTGACCAGTCTGTTGTTTAATCCGAGCTGGACAATCATGTGCTTTTCTATGGAATTTGACGGCAGCCTTGGGTAGTGGTGGTAAAGTTCGGTGGCTTTCCTGCCCGGTTCCGGCCGGGAGGTAAACCGGCTACAGGCCAGGGTGAAGGGCAGGAGCACGTTGACAATGATATCGGCCACCCGGCCCCGGCCCAGCAGAGTATAACTGACACAGTTCTCTTCTGTTGTAACCAGCAGCCCTTTTTCTAGTTCATTGTGACTTTGACTGGCCGGTACCTCTTCTACCAGGTTGACCAAGCCGGCCAGCAATCCTTTTTGCCGGTAGCGGATGATAAGACGGCTCATGGCCACCAGGCGGCGGATAGGGGAATTTTGTGGCCTAACCTTAAACAGTTGCCAGGCATATGGGGACATCGGCTCGGGGTGAGGGCAATAAGCCCATCGTTTTTCCAGTCCGGCGACCCATCGGCCGTCTAATTGATGAGGTGGCTGTCTCGCCTGGCATTGTGAAGGCAGCAGTCCCGCTGTTCCCAGCAGTAGCGCCTGCTGCCGGATAAGGCTCTCTTCGTCCGGTAAACTGCTTCGAACTACTGATTCCAGGATTGACAGTGGCAACCGTCGTGACAATTCTAGACAGGGCAGTTTATTTTTACTATACCCGAGGGCTTCCATTATTGCCTGATAAAGGCACTGGCCAGCTTCTGTTTGAGACAGGTTAGCCTGTAATCTGGCGGTTCTAGCCAGGAAACGTTCCTGGCCGGCCCTCTCCAGTAGCCGGGCCATAGTATCCGCAGTCAGGTGTTGTCCTGTTCTGTGGCAGGGTATGCTCGGGCCAGTTGGTGGAGGCGCCAGATTTGCCCGCGGGTTAAGAGGGAAGTATTTGTCCAGGGCAAGGATAGGTATTTCCCTGCCGTCCTGGAGGCTGGTCGTCGGGCTGGTGTCGCGCCACATTACCACGTGCAGGATTACCCGGTTATAGGCGGTGTCCCGGTGGTGCTGGTGCGCCTGCCAGTCACCGGACTTAACGTGGATCTCGATATCCCCTTTAACTAGTCCCTGGCGGTTCGCCACAACCGCATCCCGGAAGTCACCTCCACGGTCATCATTGAGCCTTCCCGGGTAGACAATCTCTATCGATTTGCCATCTTCGGTGACCAACCTGGTTGTATCAAGCAACTGGTGTTGCCAGATTTGGCTAATCTGATTCTCCGATATTTTGACAGGCATGCTATCTCCTTCTCTGGTAGCTCTACACGTTACAGTGTATTGATTTGCCGAATAAAGGGTGGTTTAGACGGACTGAACCACCCTGTGCTGTTTTAGCTTACGCCTTTTGGGTAGGATTGGCCTGATATTTGAATTTGGCCCGTTCGGCAACAATGGAAAGGAGGGTGGCTGAGGCGCCGCGGGGTTGGTACATCCCTTTTTCCCATTCGCTGATAGTTTGCTGGCGCGTGCCCAATCGGCTGGCCATTTCCTGCTGGGTCAGACCGAGGTGACGCCTTAATCTTCGGACGTGCTCACTATCCCATTGCGGCCTTTTAGCCTTGTTCATTAATCTGATTTTACACGGTTTAGTGTAATCTGTCAACAACTTGTTTAGTCATAATATCTGTTGACAGATTAATCAGGCTGGTCTTATTATTATGAGCATGAAGAATACTAAAATGTTTCGAATAGTGTCTCTAGCCTTGTTGCTGGTCATGTTAGTGACCATTATACCGGGGATTCCAGTTCAGGCGGCGGCTAGTCTGCGAGTTTCTCCGAACCGGGGTAAAATCGGTGAAAGTATTGAGATTTACGGTTCTGAATTTGAAGCTGGTGCCAGATATGACCTCTACTTTTCCCATGAAAGGGCTTTCGTGGATGATAAAATTAATACTAATATTCTTAATTACAAGCTTCTGGGGACAACCGGATTCATCACTCCCTTCGGCACCTTCGAAAGGTTTTTTTTCAATATTCCTGTGGACTTGAGGGATGGCAGAACGGTGGAAAAGGTGAGAGGTGGCGCTTACTATGTCTACGCCGTTATCTCGGCTGACGAATCGAAAAGAATAAGAGCCAGGGCTGATTTTACGGTAGATGCGCTGCCGGAGGTTACGATTACCCCGGTGGAAGGTGCGGTGGGCATTGAGGTGAAGGTCACCGGTACCAGTTTCGCGGCCGGTAATAGTGTCACGATCAAGTTTGACGGTGCTCAGGTTAAAACGGCGACTAGCGATAGTAATGGCGACTTTAGCAATGCTGCTTTTGCTGTTCCGGAAAGCTACCGGGGGAGCCATACGCTAGAGGTCAGGGATGCCAGCGACAAACTGGCTACGGCCACTTTTACCACTAAGCAGTCAATCATTGTCACCCCCACCTCGGGGGCTGCCGGTGATAACGTAACTGTTAGTGGTACCGGTTTTGCGGCGGCAAAAGGTATTACTATCAAGTTTGACGGCATTCAGGTCAAGACGGCGACCACCACCAGTGTGGGTAGCTTCAGTGCGGTTACTTTCGCGGCACCGGCCAAGGGTGCCGGTAGCTATAATGTTGATGTAGTTGATGAGAGCGGTAATTCGGCCAGCCTACCGTTTACTATATCGGGGGTGCTGGTCAATCTCAATCCCGCTGCTGGCGAGAGTGACATTAGTGTTACCGTGACCGGTAGCGGATTTCGAGCTAGTAAACCGATAACCATCACCTTTAACAAAAGCAATGTTGCTACTACCACTAGCGACAATAGTGGTGCCTTTACCACTACTTTCAAAGTGCCCGTCCTGGCGTCGGCTACCTATAAAGTAACCGCTACCGACGGCACCAATACCGCCCCTGAGGCTGATTTTTCTATTGTCACCAATGCCGGCATCAGTCCGGCTACCAGTGCGGCTTCTCCCGGTTATGTCGGCATGCAGCTCACGGTTAATGGTGTCGGGTTTACTGCCGGTGGCACAGCGACTGTTAACTATGACGGTAAGCCAGTGGTTACGGCGACTGTTGGTAGTGACGGAAAGTTCTCTGTCAATTTTAAAGCTCCTCCCAGCAGTGACGGAGGACACATTATCATCGCCACCGATGGTACCCACAGCAAGCAGTTTGCTTTCACTATGGAATCGACGCCGCCGTCAGTACCCAAGCCGCTGAAGCCGGAAATGGGCATTAAGGCGGAAAAGGATACTTTCTTCGACTGGGAGGATGTGCCTGATGACCCCAGCGGGATAACCTATACTCTGCAGATTGCTAATGATAAAGACTTCTCCTCTATCGTTCTGGAGAAAACGGGACTTACCCGGTCCGAATACACCATCACCGGCAAGGAAAGGCTGAAATCGGTCAGTAAGGATGCCCCTTACTACTGGCGCGTTAAGGCGGTAGACGGTGCTTCCAATGAAAGTCAGTGGTCAGGCACCGGCTCATTCTATCTTGGCTTTTCCTGGGGGTTGTCTTCGAAAATGACGTATATTCTGCTGGGCGCCGGGGCTCTGTTGCTGGTTATTTTGGGCGTCTGGATAGGCAGGAGGACGGCCTACTTTTAGTTGTTGACCAGATGCGGCTAGGTGTTGGCGTTGAGTATCCGGATAATTTTGGTGCTGGCTTTGACTACCTCCAGTTTGTCGACCTCACCGATGGCTGCTTGAAGGTCCCCCTCTCTGGCCAGGTGAGTGGTAATGACGAGCGGGACGAATTCCTTGGATACCGTTTCTTTTTGAATGACGGCGGCGATGCTGATGTTATATTTCCAGAAGATGTTGCTAATCCGTGCCAGTACGCCCGCCTGGTCCACGACGCTGAACCTGAGGTAGTAACGTCTCTGGATGTCATCGGGTGGGCCTAAGGTCAAAGCCAGGGCCGATTTCGGCATGACCATTGTCCGGTCTTCGGCGATATCGAGCAGGTCTTTGATGACGGCATCGGCGGTGGGATAAGTCCCGGCACCGGGGGCCACCAGTCCCGATACGATGCCGTATTCATCCTCAAGCTCGATTCCGTTATAAGCTCCGGTGAGCGACCCCAGCAGGGATGCCCGTGGAATCAAGGCGGGATGGACGCTGACATTAAAGATGCCATCGGGATGCTCGATGACGCCGATAAGCTTTACCGAATAGTCCAGTTCCGTGGCGTACTGGATGTCCTGCAGAGCAATGTCCCTGATGCCTTCGACCGGGAATGGGGCAACCACATGGTACGAGTTGCTGAGGAGAGCCAGCAGGATACGGATTTTGTTGGCGGTATCGATGCCATCGATATCGTCCGATGGGTCGCTTTCGGCGTAGCCCTTGGCCTGGGCTTCGCTGAGCGCCTCCTCGAACCCTTTGCCGTCCCTGGTCATGGTCGACAGGATGTAGTTACAGGTGCCGTTCAGAATGGCGTAAATCCGGCGGAACTCCTTGGTGGCGATTCCCGTCTGGCGGAACTCGTGAATCAGCTGGTGAGCGCCGACAAAACTGGCCCTGAAACCGATGCGGCGCTGCCGGGTCGAAGCCAGCTGGAAAATGCTCTGGCCCTGGTTAGCCAGCAACTTCTTGTTGGCGGTGACCACGTCTTTATCATTGTTGAGGGCGGCGAGCAGAATGCTCCTGGCCGGTTCGATGCCGCCGATAAGCTCGACGACGATGTCCACGGAGGGGTCGCTGACGGTCGATTTCCAGTCTGTGCTCAGATAGCTGGCGGGCAGAGCGACCGGACGTTTCCTTTTGATGTCGATATCGACTACTTTGACCAGTTCGAGGCCGGCAATTCCCTTCTCATAAAGCAATCTGACCACGCCGGTGCCGATATTACCGAAGCCGATGACGGCTACTTTCTTGGTTGCGGCTGTTGTTTTAGTTGATGTCAGCTTGGCTCGTGCCATAATCTTCTGTCTCCGTTACCGGTTGCTGTGTCTTGCTACTAGGAAGCTATCTTAATGCTGAAAGCGGGCTGGTGTCAACCGCTCTTTATTCATTTTTGGCTGTAGCAACATTTTAGAGAAGAGCCATAATTTCTAAAGTACGACCTATCCCCTTTACCCCTTCCCTTGAAGGGAAGGGGGAGTGTTAAGTAAGAGAAGGGGCTTCGCCCCTTCTCTAAAACCTCTTCTCCCTCTCCTATTTATTAGGAGAGGAGGGGATTAAGGGGGTGAGGTTAATAGAACTAAGTATTGAGAAGAACCTTAACCGTTCCCTCTCGCTTCCCTCGGCTCATACTGGCTGGCAGCTTCAACCAATAACGCCAGGCTCATCAGGAAATCATCGTGCCCCTGTGCCGGGTCGACATAGAAGTTCATCGTCTGGCTGGGGCGGTACTGGCTTCTGGCTTTCTCCATCTCCGACCAGAACTCCTGATACTCCTCTGAGCCATCTCCGGCATATATTTTGAGGCTGCCGGAGTTGATTGCCGACAGCAGGTTAAAACCTAATTGCGATTTTGAGGGCTGGGTAAAAGTGAAGGGAATGACGGCCGAGCCCAGCGACTGTTTGAGAAAAGAGCTTACCGGCTGCCCGACGCCGGTGGCATCGACCACCACGCGGCGGCAGCGCCAGACATTTTTGAGGACGTCGACCAGCCGGGGATAAAGCTCGGTATGCTTCTTGCCTGTCCACCAATAATGCTCGACAATCTTGATTACCGGCTGTTTCTGGATACCATCGATGCTGACGAATTCCACTTCGCCGATACTGACTACCGTTGAATCCTGACGTGGCTTGAGCGCCCGGAGACGGGCGCCTTCCTCTGTCTCGGCCTCTCCGGCCAGGTCAATACCGGCGACATAGACCTTCTTAGGCTCGGGCTGGTGCTGCCTGCTGTGTTTTCCCTGAAGCTGTGCCCTCTGTAGGGGTGATAGAAAACCGCCGCCACCCCGCACCGGCAAGAGACGATACTGGGTCAGAAAGAGGGGGTGGTTCTCGCCCAGTCGCGTCCTTTCTCCTTCGACATAAGCCAGATAGTCGGGATTGTATTTGGCTACTTCCTGCCATTCATAACGGAAGCAGCGTTTGACGCCGTCTTTCCTCTCCAGTTCCAGACAGGTTTGCCTGGTCTCTTCCAGAAGAGTGCTGTCATCCCAGGTGGTGCCGTAAAGGACGGTGGTAACATTGGTGGTAGCGCCCATCGGCTTAAACTCTTTGGTGTACTTCTCCTTGCTCACGTCCTGCGCTTCATCCACTTCGAGCAGCAGGTTTGCGGTGTGCCCGACGACATTGGCGGATTGTTCGGCAGACAGGAAGATGGCTCGCGCCTCGCCAAACCGGATGATATAGCCCATCTCCATCGACCAGCGACCATCGAATCCTGCCTCATCCATTTTCTCCTTCAGCCGCTCGATAGAGATGACCGCCTGTGGTTTGAAAGTCGGCGAGCACTTGACCAGGTTCTTAGAGTCATTAAAAGAGAGGAGCAACAGGTTAAGCTCAAGCCGTGCCGACACCTCATTTTTGCCGCCTTGCCTGGCAATTTCCACACAGAATGTCAGGCCTTTTCTGGCGGCGACGCTATCGAACACCGCCTGGGTGATTTTCTTTTGATAGGGGCGCATCTCATTCAACATTTGTTTTCGTTCCGAACCCCCGCATTTTGTGGTGGAAACGATGCCGAGTGGCCAAGCTCAGAATTCGATGCCGAAAACGGCGAAAATAGGCGTTAAAATACCGATGAGACAAGGCATTACGAATACAAACGAAGCAAATTCAAAACTTTCCGATTCCGTCACTGAGCCTCCTTCCCGATTTGGTACTATTCGATTTTGGCTCGCCACCGACCCTCGCCACAGGTGGTTGGCGATGTCATTGCTTCGCCTTCCGCTTCCTTCGACGGGCTCCCTTCGGCTTTGCTCAGGGCAGGCAGGATGAGCGGAATGGTCTCGCAATGACAAATAGAAAAGACCAAATGCAAACAGAACCCACGATTTACCTCTTGAGAATTTTCCCGATTTCGACGCCGGCAGGCAAAACGATATCCTTGAGGACAGCCAGAATCGCCTGTTTGAGACCGCCCTTGTCCTGTTGTCCAAGGCTGTACCTGGCGATGACCATCCTGGTCAGCGAGTTGATTGCCCTAGTGATAAGCTCAACGTTATCAGGGTCATGTTTAACAAGGGATTCTATTTTCACTCTGAGCAGGGCGATTTCATCGTCAAGACCTTCGACTTCGCCCGCTGTTTCCAGACTGCGGCGCTCCGCCGAAGTCAAGACTTTCGAGTAGAAGCCGTGAGTCCTCGCGTTTTGATTGCCTAGCTGGCCGCCCCTGTGCCTTTTGTTGTTCACTTCCTCCGGTTGGCGTTTTTCTTCTGCCATGTTATTGTCCCCCTTACCTGTCTCCGGGTATTTGCCTACAAAAATATTAGCACAGATGTTCTAGTAGGACTAGGGGGTTTTGTCGGGGGCGATAGAATTCTAACCCCTGGCCTGTTCCAGAA
>JACQOM010000008.1 GCA_016202525.1 Chloroflexota bacterium
CAGTTTCCAAAGTGGTTTTGGGGGAATATTTCGGAATTTAGAAAAAGAGCCAGCTCTACCTGGCCCTTAGTCTATGAAATTAGTTACTAGCCGGGTAAAGCTGGTAAAATGCACTTAAGATGAACCTTTTATAGCAGGGATGGGATATCCTTGGAGGTGTCATCAATAGCTTTAAGTCTGACTTCTGTTTCTTCCTGTCTTCTTTTGACCTCAGGAATAAGCTTGGTCGACTTGGTATAGTAGTACCTTATTTTTTCTACATCGCTCAGTTCAGACAGGATGACGGAGACATCCAGCGAGCCTTTTTCCCTGGGATAATCGCCATTCCTGATTATCGCATGCGGGGCTATACTTCTTAAGTAGTCGCCAAGCTCTTTGACCAGGTCTACGTTCATTTCTTTGGATGGTGCCGAGAGCAGATATAAAGCTCTTCTGGCATCAGCCGGGTTGCAAGTCAGTGATAGTTCACTGACGGCGGCGTCCATGGTCTGGATGCCCTTTTGAGTTTCCGTTCCTTTTTTCATGAAGTCTTTTGACTTATCGCCGGGTAACCTGATTAGCGGGAGATGCCATGTACCATAGCCGATTACCGTCCAGCCGACTATCGTCTGCATAATATCACCGGCATCGAGTAGCTTCGCCCCGATGTATTTGGGTTTCTTCTCCTCACCTGCACAAAGTATGTTGTAAAAAGGCTCGGCGATGAGCCCGTTAATCTTAAACAGGTTATTTCTCAGTGAGGAATCCTTTCTGATATATCTCTGGTTATCTATAAGGATTACGGCATCGGCAACCGAGTAGGTAGATTTAAGGCAGGTGGCGACATTGTAGGTAGTTCTTTCTTCGGTCTGCTCTTCGTGCTCGAAGGGAAGGACTATAGCGGCGTATACCGGCTTATCGATATAGCGCTGCTTGATGTGTTGGGTGATTACCGGTATGGCTCCGGAACCAGTGCCGCCACCGGCACCGGCAATCAGCAGAAAGGCATCGGTTTCGTAGAATCGCTTGGTAGCCCGTATTGCGTCGACAATCTTATCGGCGTCTTCCTTAGCCACCTCAGCGCCTAGCTCGTTTATCTTGCCGACGCCATGGCCACCGGTTTTGCGGCCTCCGATAAGCAGCCGGTGCTGGTAATCGCGTCTGATATGGACCAGCCCGCTCAGGTCAGCCGCATCCGTGTTGACAGCGAAGGTGCCGGTAACTATTTCAATCCTGCGCTGGGCTTGTGCTTTTTTATTTAGTCTGGCGAACTCGTCGGCAATTCTGCCTCCACATTGTCACAGACCGATAACGACTAATTTCATTTCTCACCTCAGTATTAGAGTTAAGCTATTTTACTCATACTCATACGATAATGTCAATTCATTCATTGTGTTCTTTTTGGTTTTAATCGGCGCTGATTTCGGCTCTGTAAGGAGAGGGCGAAGTGTGCTACAATGCTTTATCAAAGGTATCGAGTTTTGAGCCTATTGATTATTTTCCTGGCTCTTCGGGATAGCAGTAGGCGTGTCTTTACGTATGGCGGGTTTTCCCGCTAGTATACCGGGTAACGGACTATTGAAAAACTAAAAAGCCTATACTAAAATGGGTGGAGAGGTATCGTAGTATGGCTGGTGAAAGACCCACGGACCTGATAAAAGACGAGGAAAGGGGTATAGGTGTATTTGAAGAGGCGGTGGCTAGAGCTGAGAAGCTGGGTAGAGCTGCTCGAGAAGCCGCCGAAGCATCAGCGCGCAAATCGCAGGAAGCTTTAAGCCGGGCTGAAGAGATAAGCAAGCAGGCTGAAAAGACTGCAGGAGCATCAGCCAAGATAGCCCAGCAGGCGGTAAGCAAGGCTGAGGCAATAAGTAAGCTGGCCAGGGAAACGGCTGAATCGTCACTGAAGGCTGCTCAGGAAGCAATAAGCAAGGCTGAGGCAACCGCCAAAATGCCCCAGGAAGCTACTGAGGCATTGGCTAGAGCCTTCGAAGAGGCGATAAAACGGGCTGGGGAGATAAGTAAGGCAGCCCAAGAAGCTGCTGATGCTACCGTAAGAGCATCTCAAGGAGAGTTGAGTCGAGTGGAGGCGACGGCTCAAGCGGCTAAGGAAGCGGCTGATGTTTCCGTGAAGGCATCCAGAGACGCAGTGGCCTGGGCTGAGGAAACCGGCAAGTCAGCCAGGAGAGCAGCTGAGGCTGCGGGTAAAGCGGCTAAAGAGACTGTAGCTAAGGCTGAAAGAATAAATAAGGCTACGCAAGAAGACGCTGAGGCATCAATCAGAGTTTCCCAGGAAATGGCCAGCCGGGCTGAGAAAATAAGTATATTAACTAAAGAGGCAATTGAATCATCCGCTGCGGCCGCTCAGGAAGCCAGTAAAAAGGCGGAAGAGATAAGCAAGCAGGCCAGAGAGATGGCGGGAGCATCGCTACGGGCATCTCAAGAAAAGTTAGGACAGGCTGAGGAAATAGGAAAGGAAGCCAGAGAAATTGCTGAGGAATCCCTTAAGGTATCCCGGGAGGGATTGAGCCGGGCTGAAGAAGTAAGCCGGCAGGCTATGGAGATAGCTGAGGCATCAACCAGGACCGTCCGAGAAGCTGTAAGTAAGGTTGAGGAGGTTAGCCAGCTGGCTAAACAAGTAGCCGAGGTATCGGCACGGGTTGCCCAGGAGGCGCTGGAGACATCAGTAAAATCCTCTCAGGAGGCGATGAATAGAGCCGAGGCGATAACCCGGCAGGCTAAGGAAGTAGCTGAAGAATCGAGCAAGGCGTTTGCTGCGGCACTGAATCGGGCTGAAGCAACGAGTACCGCCGTCAATGAAACGGCTGAAGCGCTAGCTAAAGCGGCTCAGGAAGCTTTGGCAACATCAGTAAGGACATCTCAAGAAGCGATTCAGAAGGTAATAAAAGCCTCTAGAGAAGCGATAACTAAGGCTGAAGAAATAAGTAGAGTGGTCAAGGAAACAGCGGAGACATCAACGAGGGCGGTTGAAGCCTCGACCAGAGCATCGACCAAAGCAGCCACGGAGACGGCGGAGAAACTGACCGGACAGGCGAGGAAGTTAGCGGAGACATCGATACAAGCTGCCAAGGATGCCACTGAAGCTTCGACGCGAGCTGCCAGGGAAGCAGCTCAGATATCGATTAAAGCCTTTGAGGAAGCGATAAGCCGGTCTGAAGCAACTGGACGATTGACCAAAGAGACGGCTGAGGCATCGATTAAAGCCTTTGAGGAAGCGATAGGACGGGCTGAAGTAACCGCCAGACCATCTGATGAGACTAACCAAGTTCCGACTTCAGGCGAGAGACTAAACCAGGCTAATAAAGCTCCAATTACAGGTTCAGGCGAGAAGCCAAGCCCGGCTAAGGAAGCTGATGTTAAAGAAGAGAAAGAAGCAGCTGAGGCTAAAGGAAAAATCGAGTCACGCTTGGAGTTTCTGGCCAGAATGTACGAGGCTAAGAAAAAGAAGCAGACTAAACCAGGTGAAGACAGAAGCATTGTCGAGGAAGAAGATGAGGAACTGGAGGAATAGCCTGGTTGTGAGAATATCGGATGATGAGTCCGTTTTTATTTCCCATTAAATAAAAAACTCGGTTAAGGAGGTGTCCTGTGGCAAGCCAGAGAAGGCAGGCGAAAAAGGCCAATAAAGCAGTTGAAGTAGTCAAAGAACCAGAGGAGTCAGTTCAGGAACCGGTTGAAGAGTCCGCGGCCATAGTTGAGGAACAGATGATGAAGCCGCTGGCTGATGTCCTGGGGCAAGCCGAAAAAGCCTATGCGGCTTACATGGAAGCTGAGCGGCAAGTATCGAGGATATATAAGGATAATGAGCGGCATGTAACTACTGCTTACAGAAGGGCTGAACAGCAGGCTAACAATACCTGTCAGGAGTCAATAGCTCAAGCCATGCAGATTCGTGATGGGGCTGAGGAATTGGCCAGAGCCTCTTACCAGGCGTCCAGAGAGCAGGCTGATAGGGCCTGTGAAGAAGCAATAGCGCAGGCTGTAAAGGAACGTGATGAAGCGATAGGCAGAGCCTGGAATGTCCGTGAAGAGACTGTGGAGCAAGCCTGGGCAATATACTCCAAGATTATAAAATAGCTATCGAGACAGACTGAAGACTTATCCCGGTGAGCTAGCCTGGCTGACTATAATTATAATAGTGAAGGTATGTCTTTTAGACTGCCTTCCAGGGCGGTGGAATCACCCTCTCCGCTTTCTTGTTTCTTTTTAATGGCGGAAATAAGGTCGATGGTTCTGGTAAAATAGTGTCTGACTTTAGCCAGGTCGTTCAGTTCAGACAGAATGACCGAGACATCCAGTGAGCCGCTCTCCCAGGGATAGTCACCGCTCCGTATTATTGCTTGTTTGGCCATATTCTTTAGGTAAATTGCCAGTTCCTTCATCATGTCCACATGCATTTGTGCGGCTGGAGCCGAGACGAGGTATAGGGCCCGCCCGGCATCAGCCGGGTTGCACCTAACTGATAAGCGGCTCATCGCCTCGTTCATCGCCTGAATTCCTCTCTGGGTCTCGCTGGCCTTGTTTCTGAAGTCATGAGTTCGATGAAAAAGCGAGCGAAGGAGTGAAAAATGTGATTTGCTATAGCCTAGTGCCGACCAGCCGACCAGAGTCTGTATTATATCACCGGCGTCGAGCACCTTTGCCCCGATATGCCGGAATTTTTTCTCTTCACCGGCACAGAGCAGGTTATAAAAGGGCTCGACTATCATGGTGTTAATATTAGTCAGGTTCTTTCTAATCGCGGTATCCTTACTGATGTACTTTTGATTATCGACAACAATTATCGCATCTGCCGTCAGATAGGTAGATTTAAGACAGGTGGCGACGTTATAGATAGTCCTCTCTTCCGTTTGCTCTTCATGCTCGAAGGGGAGGATAATGAGTGCGTACACCGGTTTGTCACTGAAGCGCTCTTTGACATGTTGTACCATTATCGGGATTGCTCCTGAACCGGTGCCACCGGCGGCGCCGGCAATCAGCACAAAAGCATCGGCTTCAGGGAGTCGCTTGGTGGCTCGTATTGCGTCGATAACTTTATCGGCGTCTTCCTTGGCTACCTCAGCGCCCAGTTCATTAATTTTCCCGACGCCATGGCCGCCGGTTTTGCGGCTTCCGATGAGGATGCGGTGCTGGGGGTCAGGTTTGATGCGTCTCAGGCCGCTTAAATCAGCGATATCAGTATTGACGGCAAAAGCGCCGGTGATTATTTCAATCCCACGCTGGCTCTGCGCCTTTATATTGAGACGGGCGAACTCATCGGAGATTCTACCGCCGCATTGTCCCATACCGATGACGACTAATTTCATTTCTCACCTTTGCACTCAGGATAACTATGTTATTCTAGGTATGTTGATAAGGAGATGTCAATTTTGTTGATTAGTTGCGGCTAGCTATAAGCCTTTGCCGGCAATATAAGCGGCCAGGTCACCCAGGCTGCAGCTATAGCCCCATTCATTATCATACCAGGCGACTGCCTTGACCATGTTGTCGCCGATGACCATGGTGCTGGGCGCATCGACAATGGAACTGGCCGGGTTGCCCTTGAAATCCATGCTGACCAGTTCTTCCTGGCAGTACTCCAGGATTCCTGATAGGGGGCCTTCGGCGGCTGTCTTAAAGGCCTGATTGACCTGCTCGATAGTGACCTTTTTGCCTAGGTCGGCGACGAAGTCAACAACAGAAACAGTGGCTACCGGAACGCGGAAAGCCAGGCCGTGGACTTTGCCTTTGAGGTCGGGGATAATCTCACCGACCAGTCTGGCGGCACCGGTAGTGGTCGGGATAATGTTGATGCCGGCAGTCCGTGCCCGGCGCAGGTCGGAATGGACGGTATCCAGGATTCTCTGGTCGTTGGTATA
>JACQOM010000024.1 GCA_016202525.1 Chloroflexota bacterium
GATATTTATCAGGTAGCACCGGGCCGGACGGTTGCGGTCGACATCCATGTGAGAGCCATCGGTCGCCAGTACGGTGAATTCGGCGGGGAAGGGTGGTGGCGGGTAGTGTCGGGACAACCCGTCGACCAGACCGGCCACCAGCCAGGTGGTCTTGCTGCCGGCAATCTTTCTGTTTAGCTCATCCAAGTCGATGGCTTCGTCATTGGCCGTCGCCAGAGCCTGCTCGAGGTGCCGTTGTTTTTCGGCGCTATTCGCCTTCAGCCTGGCGGCCATCCCGCCGACCTGTGAGGCTATCCCGGTTAAGTCTAACGACATTTCTCTTACCTATTTGGTCGATTCTTCAATCCATTTCAGATAATCGGGGTTGCCTTTTTCTATGGGCAGAGCGATGACACAGGGAACCTGGTAAGAGTGCAGTTCTTTCACCCTCTCGATAACCTCATCGACCAGCGTGGCTTTGGTTTTTACCAGCATCGCTGCCTCGCCTTCTTGCTCAATTTTCCCCTGCCAACGGTAAATAGACTGTACCGGATGGATATTGACACAGGCCGCCAGTTTTTCCTCTACCAGAGCCCTGCCTATTTTCCGGGCTTCGTTTTCGTCTTTAGCGGTTATCTGGATGTCATAACACTGCATTTGCTTAGAGTATAATCCTTTAAAATGGTCAACTCAAGCTAAGCGAACCCCTCTCTTTTTAGAGAGCTAGCCCTGAGCTTGTCGAATGGGAGATTGAGAGGGATTTTGATACTATCCACTCGGATTGCCACGTCGTCCTTTCGCCGAAGGATTCCTCGCAATGACAAGGGGTCAGTCACGAGAGCAATGGCGGGTGTGCTAAAATGGGACGAGGTGTCTCGATGCTGCCGATTCTCTTAAGTGTGGTTGTAATCTCCTTATCCGGCGTGATGATGCCCGGGCCCATGTTTGCTGTCACCGTCGCCAAAAGCTACCGCTCGCCACTGGCTGGTGTCTGGATATCCCTGGGACACGCCGTAATCGAAGTCCCCCTGATACTGCTGATATACTTCGGCTTTGCCCGTTTCTTTGCCAGCACTGTCGTCCAAGTGGTGCTGAGCCTGCTGGGCGGCGGTATGATTGCCTGGCTGGGTATCGCCATGTTCCGTGCCCGCACCGAGGTGGTCCAAAGAGGTACGGATTTACCCTACAATGCCTTTGTCGCTGGTATCTTTACCAGCGGGCTTAATCCCTTTTTCCTGCTGTGGTGGGCGACCATCGGCAGCATGCTCGTCATGAAATTCCTGGGGTTCGGCGCCATAGGGCTAGTCGTCTTTATTGTGGTGCACTGGCTGTGCGACCTTGCCTGGCTTTCCTTTGTTTCTGTCCTGATTTACCGCACCAAATCGCTCTGGGGGCACCAGTTTCAGGAGGGACTGTTCATTACCTGCAGCCTGTTGCTCATCGGGTTCGGTGTCTGGTTCTTAGTATCAGCCCTTCAGCTGGTGGTTTAGCGGCTTTGATTAGGCCTGCCGGCGGCTATATCTGCTCCAGAGTTTTCTCAATACGCTGGTTGCAGTAGAAAACAAAGCATTGCTCACACTCCAGGTCGCATGGTTCGACATGAATGGTGATACTGGGGTTGGGTAACTTGTCCTTGATGTCCTGTTCCAGATGGTCACACATACGGTGAGATTCTTCCACGCTGGCATTTTTGGGCATTACCAGGTGAAGGTCGATGAAGCGCTGGCTGCCGGCGGTTCGGGTACGCACGGCGTGGAAACCGACCAGTTGATGACGGTGTTCCATAATGCAGGAGATTATTGCCTGCTCTTCGGCTGCCGGTATTTTTGTGTCTATTAACCTGCCAAAAGCCGTACGGCCCACCTTATAACTTGTCCTCAAGATGAGAGCCGATACCATTAACGCGAGAATAGGGTCAATAATATTAAGCCCGGTGAAACGGACGACAGCCAACCCTATCATTACCCCGGCATTCGAGTAAATGTCACTGTTAAGCATGTGGGCATTTGCCTCCAGCGCTACCGAACCGGTAGCCCGAACCACACGGAAGATATGGCGGGATAACAAGATGCTCGTTATCATGGAAACGAACATGACGCCGATGCCGGCTTCGGTTAGTTCAATAGGGGACCCCGTAATTATCCGGCGGACGGCAGCATAGATTATCGAGCCGGCAGTACCGAGAAGGAGCACGGTCTGAAGACCAGCGGCAATATCCTCTACCTTGCCATGACCAAAGGGGTGTTCATTATCAGCCGGTTTTACTGAAAAACCTACGGTAATGTAGGTAATTACCGCAGCTAAGAGGTCGAGGCAACTGTCCGCAGCTTGTGCCCAAATGCTGATACTTCCGGTAATCAGACCTACTGCTATTTTAAGCCCGATTAAGGTAATGACAACGGCGAGGAACAGCCTGGCTGCTCCTATTGGAGTAGAAAACATACGCGTTACCTCCTCTCGCCTTATGTTTGTCCTTTTTAATACAAACAAAAAGACCGTAGGATTTCTGGTCCCACGGTCTTACCCGTTGCCCCAAACCAGGGCCCGGCCTACTTCGCGTCTGAGGAACGCCTGTTCCAGTTGACCAATATTTTAACTTAACTGTCTGGTTCTGTCAACTATCTGTACAGGTATTAGTTGAACACACTGTGATACCTTGTTCCACTTTAGCTTTTAGCTGTAGCTGGAGTTCGCCGCATCAGGAACCTGCCCCATTCGCCCTTCTTCCAGACCACCAGCAACGACGCAGCAGTGCCAAACGAGCTATAGGTTCCGGTAATGATTCCTACCAGGAGCACGATAACAAGATTCTGAATAGGGGCGCCGACAAAGCGCCATAAAGCGATAATGCCAAATAGCGTTGTCAGGCTGGTGTTCAGGGTACGGCTCATCGTCTCGACCAGGCTGTTATTAACCACCGTCTCAAAATCAGCCTGTCCGCTCTTCAGCAGGTTCTCACGTATTCTATCGAAGATGACGATGGTATCGTTAATACTGTAACCGATAACGGTCAACATGCCGGTGATAAACATTAAATCAATCTGCCAGTCCGCTATGCCGCCGAGTAAGGCAAAGGTTCCGATTACTACCAGTATGTCATGGACCAGGGCGATTATGGCACAGGTACCCCAGCGGAAGGGATTAGGTACGCGGTGGAAAGCCCAGCTGATGTAGATTAACATACCGATAGCCGAGATAATTACGGCAATAATGGCGTTACGGGTTGTCTCCGCGGCAACCAGCGGCGATATCGAATCGAACCCTATTACCTCGGCTTTGCCCAGCTTGTCGGCTAAACCGGTCTGCAAAGCAGTCTTGGCTACGCTGGTAAGTTCAGGCAAACGTATTAAGAAATTGCCTTCACCGGTGTGTTGAATGATGGTGTCGCTGTACCCCAGTTCGGAAGATGCCTGCTTTAGCTGTGTTACCGTAACCGGCTGGTCGAACTTAACCGTCAATAGAGAGCCGCTGGTGAATTCGATGCCGGGTTTAAGACCGAAGACGATGAGAGCAACGATACCCGCCAGGATGACTATCCCAGAAATCAAAAAGAACCAGAACCTTTTACCGATGATATCAAACATTGGCTTTTTCCTTTCTCTGATGCGGAGAAAATAGGAATGTCTTTTGAGCTAATCCTGTACCGATAAAGGGGCGCAGCAAGGTGCGGGTAACTGTTATTGTGGTAAACATGCTCGATGCTACGCCGATGACGAGTGTTAAGGCAAAACCTTTTACCGGTCCGCTGGCTACGATACTGCTACCCAGCCACAACAGAATTAACCCGGCCAGTATGGTGGTAATATTGCTGTCCCATATCACCGGCCAGGCACGGTTAAAGCCGGCATCGATAGCTGCCCCGAGGCTCTTTCCGGTCCACATCTCTTCCTTCATGCGTTCAAAGATAAGAACGTTAGCATCTACGGCCATACCCAGTGACAGGATAAAGCCGCCGATAGCGGTTAGCGTCAGGGTGACCCCCAGTAGCTTGAATATAGCCATGAGAAGGATGCCGTAGTAGATTAAGCCTAGACTGGCTATTACCCCCGACAGATGGTAGTAGAGAATCATAAAAAGCATGATTATCGCCACAGCGGCTATCCCTGCCCTGACACTCATCCTGACGAAATCAGCGCCCAGTATTGGCGATACTGTCTGGTCATAGATGGCTTCTAGAGGTACGGGCAAACGTCCGTAGTTCAGTTGCTTGGACAAGCGGGTAGCATCATTCAAAGTCAATCCCGTAATCCTGCCACCTTCGGTAATCACCGCCTGAACAGTAGGGGCAATCGGTCTGCCGTCTTCTCCTCTTAGAGCATCGGCACCATCGAAAATGGCTAGTTGCTTACCTATAAGACGGCCGGTAATTTTTTCCGATAGCTGGCCGCCTTCCTTATCCCATTGAAAGTTCAACTCTATACCGCCCAGATTATCCCGGCTCACTTGTGTATTTGTCTTAAAATACCGGCTGGTCAGCACCTTTTCCTCACCGTTGATAATGTCCGTAGCCGGTTTCCATTTACCCAGCTCGTTTTCCCACTTGGCCGTGGCATTGTCTGTAGTCTTTTCCCCGAACTCAAGGATATCGACACGGGCAAGGCTCTCCTTTTCTTTATCAGTGATGCTGCGTCCCGGCAGCTCGACAATTATTCGGTCGGTACCCTGTCTCTGGACAATCGGCTCGGTTACTCCCAGAGGGTTCACCCGGTTCTCCAGTACCGCCTGTGCTGCCGCTAAAGCATTAGCCTGTTCAGCAGGCGCTATCGCAGACAGGTCTGCGCGATAAACCATATGAACGCCGCCTTGCAAGTCCAGACCCAGCCGTATCCCCCTTCCTCCCAGGCCGCGCTCAATTGGAAAAACTACCAGCAACGCCAGGATAAATAGTAGCAATACTGCCATGAAAACCAGCGTATTTCTTCTAGGCATACTCTTTCCTTACTCTTTCGATAAAAGATAGTGCTTCTTCTCTGGTGGTTATTTCGCCCGAAGCCTGTGCTTCGCGTACTGCCTCCAAAACCTCTCCAATCCCGGGTCCTGGGCTCATGGTAAAGATGTTGATTAAATCATTTCCATTGACCAGCCGGGATGGACGGACAATGCTCTCCTGCTCAAAGTGACGGGATAAGACATACTGCACCGTGCGGGTATGTTCCTGCCAGTGGGGCAGATTTAATTTTGGGCCTCTGCTGGCGAGATGGTCAGCCAGGTTCAGGAAAAGGATGTCGATACCCGTTTCACCGGTATCGCGGAAGAACCGGTAAATCGCCCGCTGGGTGGGCAGTTCTTGCTGGCTCATCTGTCCCGGGCGCAGATGATGCCGGACAACGGTCTCAACTAGCTTTATCTCCCTGGTACTGAACCTCAGTCTCTTCATTATGTTAGCCGCAATAGCTGCCCCCTCTATGGCGTGTCCTAAAAAGCGCAGACGGCCATCAGACTCAATGGTTTTGGTCTGGGGCTTGGCGATGTCATGAAGCAGCGCCGCCAGTTTAAGTAATATACGGCGGGTACTGCCGACGCTAATCTCTTCAGAAAAATGTTGTGCCAGCATTTCCGACCAGGGGACAGCCCCTAGGGCTTCATCACCAGCATGTTCCCAGTCTCCTTCCCTGAGCAAAAAGTCGATGGCGCTCACTGTCTTCAGAGAATGCTCGAAAACATCCCAGAAATGCTCTTTCGGTTGCTTAACTCCCTTCGTCTCGTTCAGCTCCGGGAACAATGCCATCAGCAGGTGCAGTTCGTCCAGGTAAGCCAAGAGTTTTCCGCCGGAAACTGCCAGAAGTCGCAGCAGTTCTTCCCTGATTCGCTCACCGGCGACACTGCCGATAAGAGAAGAGTAGCGCCGAATCAGAACCTCGGTCTTCGGTTCGATGTTGAAGCCAAGCTCGGCAGCCAGCCGTACCGCTCGTAATAAGCGGACCGCATCCGCCGGGAAAGCGGTATCAGCTACCATCCGAATAATGCCATGGCGAAGGTCATTCCGGCCATTGAACGGGTCGATAAGTTGAACATTGGATAAGTCGTCCCGGAGCTGGCTGAGGTCGATTGCCATTGCGTTTACCGTGAAATCACGTCGTGCCAGGTCCTGGTTGATGTTGCCTTCCAGCGTGGAGAAATCAAGCTGCCATTGGACTCTGGCTGGCGATGCTTCCCTGTCCGCCATAATTATCCGGCCGGCTCCGGTTATCCTGTCGAGCAGTACATACTTGCCGCCCAGGTCTGAGGCTATTCGGGGGACAATTTCCAGAGCATCGGCAGCTATTGCCAGGTCGATGTCCGCCGTGGCTCGTCCCAGCAGCATATCACGTACCATTCCGCCAACGACATACGACTCGATATTTTGCCCGGCGAGAAAGTTACTTATCCGGGTCAATAATAGCCGTGCCCCGGGGTCAATCAGACTGCGTAAAGAATCATTCACCACTGCCTCGGCAAAGCTCATGCCTACTCCCTGATTGATAGTCTATAATGTCAACGGAAAAACGATACCGGAGCTGACTAATAGTGCCTAATATTTGTCTTCCGGCAAACAACTTAAGGTAAACTATACTACCAGCCGAGTAATTTATCAAGCACTCTGTACTCTATTTCAGATAGATGGTCTTTCTCACGGTATAGCCTCTTTTGACGTCGGTTTCTTTTTAATGTTAATCTATATCATAAATTTCTTAATTTATTTACTCGACTAATACTCTATGGTAGTATATAGTA
>JACQOM010000211.1 GCA_016202525.1 Chloroflexota bacterium
GCAAAGAAGGAACAAACAAGCGGCCTTGGGATAATGCGGTGGGTCCGGTCGACCTACAGGAGCAGGCGGACTGCTACCAGGTCGCTTTTGAGTACTTGTGGGGCAGACCCTGGCTGAAAGGAATATTCTGGTACCAGTGGTTCGCTTTTACTTCGGCGCCTCGGTCGCACGATGGGGGTATTGCGCCCTATGGCAAGCCGGCCGAGGAAGTGATAAAGAAGTACTACCTGTCAAACAACTGAATCAGCCGGTTATAATACATTGAAGATCAGGCAAAAAGTTCTGCCTTTCGTCCGACTTGCTCTACCGATTCTAAGTTCTAAAGCCAAAAAGCCTCCGATTTCTAGCCGATGCGGCAAAGCATATTCAGTAATTATAAATCCCTTTCCCTTGCTTGCGTTTCTGACCAGCAAAATTTATGGTTCTTTCACAACTGGCTAAGGGTATTTTACGCCATACTATTGATGCCCTTGATATAATAGTAGATAGCAACGTTCCATGGATATGCCCGCCGGAGGAAGGGAAGATGATGAGTCAACTGTTAAGCAAAATGGATGAATCGGACAGGGATGGGGTAGAGGCGCTGATAAGGGATGAAATAGCCGCAAAGGGTCAGGCATGGACAATCCATCAAGCCCTGTTCCCGCTGACGCAAAGAGTGATGAACCCGCCTTACATCAATCCGCACCTGCCCAAAATGTACCGGATTTGCCGTGAGTTTCTGCCTTATCTGGCGGAAGATGAAATTCCAGCACTGGTCAGGCTGGAAATAAACGAGTATACCCGGAGGCCCAAACTAAAGGAGCTTCCGAAAAACCCCCGCCGGGTCCCGTCAGTCACTTTCCCGAAAATCGAGACCGCCATACGGGGAGGTAACGCCGAGGAAGTCGCCATTCTGCTGATTAGCTTTCTGGAGCAGAGGGGGGCCGCCGAGTTGTCCCGTAATCTGCTGCTTCTGGGCAGCGGCTACCTGGGGAATTCTCTGGGACATTCGGTATCCTGTACAGGCTTCATCCTTCTGGAAATGATGGAGCGTTCCGACCAGGACTCATGGCCGGTTCTGGCAACACTGGCCGACTATTTTTGCAAAGGTCACTTCGATACCACCCCTGCGCTGCGCAAAAATGAAGCCCCCCTTTCCGAGAAAGCTCTCGGCGAGCATCTATTGAGAGCCACCAGCGGCAACGGAATTCTGAACCTGCACCACACCATTACCCGCTATGCAATCGAGCGAATACGCCATCTTCTAAGCGAGGCGGAATACGCTCATATGCTCAACTGCTGGATTAAATTTATGGGTGATAAGACGGCGGAGGCACCTTCGCCGATTTTGTCTACAAAGGGAATACCCGACTACAAGAATTTCTATCAAATCTTCGCAAAACGAGCGGAGGAACCCCTACTGGCTTGTCTGACAGGGATGATTTCTTCGAAAGAAGGACGGCAGCAACTGGGGCACCATCTGATTAAAGGAATTTGCGACCTGTACCAGGGAGATTATGACCCCCACTTCTTAACCGGCCTCGGGGCTACCCTCTGGGTCATAGACCGGTATCACAAACAAACCCCCATAGCTATCAATGCCCTGCGTCAGTACCTGAACTATTTTTTATAGTCGATTTGTTAAGCATCTCCCTAAAGAATATATAATAGGAAGAAGTATGACCTCCATATTACTCATTTATCCCTATTTTAGCCCGACCCATGACCGGTCGATTTTCCGTTTCCCTCCTCTGGGAATAAGCTACATTGCGGCAGCCCTGCATAATGCCGGCTACCCGGTGAGCATTCTCGACTGCACTTTTCTGGATAGAGACGCCGCTTTGGAAACGGCAATGAGCGCCGGGGCAAACATCATCGGCATATATAGCATGATAACGATGCAACAGGACGCCGAACGCTTCGCCCAACATCTACGGGGACATTGTGACCTGCTGGTAGCCGGCGGCCCGCTACCTTCCTGCAACCCGGATTCATTTCTCAAGCACTTCGACATCGTGGTGCGGGGAGAGGGCGAACAGACAATGCTCGATATTATCAGCGCCTACGAAGGCAAACGGGAGCTAAAGTCAGTTCCCGGAATCGCCTACCGTGAAAATCGCCAGGACCCGCTGGGTAAGGCAACGGATACCGTTTTCACTCCTCCCCGACCAATGCGAACCGACCTGGACAGTGTTGCCTTCCCCCTGCGCCGGCTGCTGCCTAATCAACAATATATCCGGAGCGGGCAGAGCCGATTCGGCCGGTCTGTCACCAGTGTTATTACCACCAGGGGGTGTCCATTTCATTGCGAGTTCTGCAGCAATGCCGTATTCGGCGTTTCTTACCGCCAGCGCTCACCGAAAAACGTTGTCGATGAAGTGGAAGAGGTGCTATCGCTGGGTTACGACTACATCCACTTTGCCGATGACGTCTTTACCCTGAAACGGGACCGTTTGTCAGGTATCATCGAAGAGATTAAGTCACGAAAATTGCGCTTTAAATGGGAGTGCCTCTCCCGAGTCGATTCACTCGATTTAGAAACAGCCCGCGCCATGCGCGACGCCGGTTGTGAGCGAATGTTTTTTGGCATCGAGTCCGCCAATGAGTCGGTTCTGAAACTGATGGGCAAGAAAATTACCTTAGCCAATGCTCAAAAAGCGGTAGATATAGCCAGCCAAGCCGGAATCAGGACAGGCGCTTTTTTCATCGTCGGCTATCCCGGTGAGACCGATGATACCGTTCTGGAAACCGTCCGGTTCGCCTCTTCGTTACCGCTCGACTATCTTTCCTTCACCATGCCTTATCCGCTCCCGGGCACCGCCCTCTTCGAAAGGGTAAAGGACCGCCTGACCAAAGAGTGGCACCCCCGGGACAACCTCTTCTCTGAGCATGAACTGACCTTCCAATCCGATTTTTCAGAGAGTAAGCTGAAGCTTGCCATCATGAAGGGAGAAGCCCAGTTCAAAATGAGAAAACACCTGGGGAGCTTTGCCCCGCTGGCCATCAGACCGTTCCAGATTTTCACTGACGCCGCTTTCAGAATGATGAGATGATACGTAGAACTACGGATTTACTAGCCGACAAGACTTCATTAGACTAATCTTAACCAGAAAAGGTTTCTTCACCTTTATAAGGAGGCAGAAACATGCGGCAGCAAAAGGGCTTATTGGCGATAATGCTGGCTGTATTACTGGTGTCCGGGAATACCCTCTTAGCAACCGGCTGTACCCGGCCGGCAAGCCAAGCAGAACCAACCGTGCCTCCAGCCGTAGAGCTAAAACTCATCGCCGATGGCTTTACCTCGCCGGTAGGCTTATTCCCGGCTCCAGATGCAACGGGACGCCTTTTTGCCATAGACCAGACCGGCATAATCAAGATTATCACGGCCGATGGGACGGTACTGGATAAACCTTTTCTCGACCTCCGCTCCCGAATGGTAGAGCTTAACCCCCGCTATGATGAACGGGGATTACTGGGCATGGCATTTCACCCTTCTTTTAAGCAAAATCACCGTTTCTTCGTCTATTACAGTGCGCCCCTGCGAGCCGGAGGGAGTGGCAACCACACCAGTCACGTGTCCGAGTTCAGGGTTTCCTCCACCGACCCCAACCAGGCCGAGCCCAGTTCGGAGAGGATAATACTAGAGATTGACGAACCGCAAGCCAATCATAACGCCGGAGAGCTTGCCTTCGGGCCGGATGGCTTTTTATATATCTCGCTGGGCGATGGCGGCGGAGCCAATGACGTTGGTCCCGGACATTCGCCGATGGGTAACGGGCAGGACCTTTCCACTTTATTAGGCAAGATTCTGCGTATAGATATCAACGGCACCGAGCCTTACGGAATCCCAGCGGATAACCCCTTCTTTACCAAAACAGGACGTGATGAAATCTTCGCTTTCGGGTTCCGTAATCCCTTCCGCTTTTCCTTCGATAGCGGTGGCAACCACGAACTCTTCGTTGGAGATGTCGGTCAGGGACTCTGGGAAGAGGTCGATATAGTTACCAAAGGTAATAACTACGGATGGCACATCAAGGAAGGAACTCACGGCTTTAACCCGCAAGATTCTACCAAACCGCCCGCTTCCTTCCCTAGTGTCGACGCCGCCGGACAGCCGCTGGTGGACCCGATTATCGAGTATCAGAACGCCGGCGGTGGAGGTATCGGCATTGCCGTTATCGGCGGATATGTCTACCGGGGTACAGCCCTGCCGAAGTTCCAGGGCAGTTATATCTTCGGGGACCTCAGCGCTTCCCTGCAGAAGCCTGCCGGCAGCCTGTTTATCGCTACCAAGCCATCCCGCTCGGGAAGTATGTGGACGATGCAGACTCTTAAGATTAACACCTCACCGGATGGACATTTGAACGCCTTCCTGCGTGCCCTGGCGCGGGATGCCTCCGGAGAACTATACGCATTGGTCGCCGAAAACATCGGGCCATCCGGCACGACAGGGAAGATATATAAGATTGTGCCTTAGCCATACCGTAGCCAGTGCCCGGTCACATTTGCGGTTACCCTTGCCCGTTTACCTTCCCGTGATTACCACAAAAATGTGGATTCCACCAATGAAGGTTATCATCCACAGGACAAAGGCAGTCCGCATCGGCACCAGAAGCCGTCCCCGTGCTTTGAGCCTCCCCGATTGGACAAGGTTAACATAGACCCAGATACCAACTACAATCAGCCCCAGCGCGCCGTGAAGCAGCATCTCAAGCAAAAGCCAGAGAGGCACCACCTGCTCCGCCGCATAGTGAATGAAAGACGGTACCATCACCGCCACAGTACTGACTATCAGAACAGGAACGGCAATTCTCATTACGGTGCAGTGTTTCACCAGTTTCATTCTCCGGGCAAGGTTAGCGGCATAGAGCAGCACTGCCACCAGC
>JACQOM010000214.1 GCA_016202525.1 Chloroflexota bacterium
AGCGGAAGCCCCTTCGACAGGCAACAATTCTAGATATTGCTACCCTTCGACTGCGCTCAGGGTAAACTTGACTGCGCTCCTCGCAATGACAGAGGAGCTGTCTTTATGCCGGGCTCTGGCGCCTTAATTTGTGGCTGAGATAGTTGACCGTGAGATAAATTTGCACGGCGATGATGGCCATGAACAGCTTGGGGAGCCACATCCAGAGGGGGTTAAGTCCCAGCAACGCGAACAGGGTGGGGTCTTCTATCATGGAATGGTTGATTCCCACCGATATGTGAAGCGGTTCCAGTTCCTCCTTGGTGAGGGTTCCCTTTTTAGCCTCGTCGATGATGACCGCACCGCCGTACATCAGCCCGAAGACAACGCTGGTAGTCCATAATGTGGCTACCCGGTCGGAAAGGCGGAGAACTTTCATCAGGGGACGGAAAATCTTGAGCCAGTATCTTGTCCAGTTCAGTGATTCGGAGAACTGCAAAATGGTCATGATGGTCATGACTATGCCCAGGACTTTCAAGAGCAGGATGAGCAGGCTTATCACCCAGTCTTTTAAAACCGGAAGCAACGGCGGTTGAGCGGTAAGGCCGGCAACTCCGGCGATGCTCTGGCTGGTATCGCCCAGGAAGCGGGAAATGATGAGTACCGTTACGGTGGCGGCGCCGGCGCGAACCAGCGTTGTCTTAACGAAGTTAAGCCCGGAACGATGCTGGATTATCCCTTCGATGATGAGGTTGTGGCAAATCAGGGTGAATACGGCGATGAGCGTCATCTGCTCCATGGTGAAGGGCAGGGCGGTCATGGCCGCAATGCCGGCATAGAGATTTATGGTTATGGCGCTGATAATGGGCAGGGCGGCCTGAGGGGGAAGATTGATAAGGCGCATCAGTGGATTCAGCAGGAAGTCCAGGTAATGCAACCAGCCGGTCCACCCAATAAGGGTCACCAGGAAGGAAATGGGGATAACGACCTTGTTTATCCAGATGAAGCTGGTCCAGCCTCTTTTGATTCCGGCCCGGAATACCGTTTTCAGTTGAGTTGGCTGATTCGATGTGTTAATAGTGGTTATCTTTCTATCCCTCGGTGAGGAATCTTTCAGTATAAATGGCGGCGGTCGCCCCATCGCCGGCGGCGGTTATTGCCTGCCGTCCGGAGTTATGGCGTATATCGCCGGCCGCCAGAATGCCGGGTACCGTTGTTTCCATGTTCTCGTTGGTGATGATGTGGCCGAGGGTGTCCAGTTGCAGGATATCCTTCAGGTACTCAGTATCAGGCTTAAAGCCGATGGCGACGAAAATGCCGGACACCTCCAGCTTTGATTTCTGACCGCTTATTACCTGGTCGATGCTGATTCTTTTCACGAAATCCTGTCCCTCGATGGCAGCCACGGCGCTGTCCCACAGGAAGGTTATTTTCGGTTCGGCGAAAGCCCTTTCCTGCAGTATGCGGGTGGCGCGGAGCTCATGGCGGCGGTGTATTACAGTAACCTTAGAGGCAAACTTGGCCAGGTGCAGCGCCTCGGTAATAGCAGCATTACCGCCACCGACGATAGCGACCGGCAGCTCTTTGAAGAAAGCCGCATCACAGGTGGCACAGTAGGACACCCCTTTGCCGGTGAACTGCTCCTCGCCGGGCACACCCAGCTTTTGCCGTTCCGACCCTCCGGCAATAATTATTGCCCTAGTGCTGAAGTTGCCCTCGGTGGTTTTGACTATCTTCTGACCCTTTTCAGGGTCGATGCCAGTAGCCTGAGCCGTGACCGTTTTCAGGCCGTATTTGGTTGCCTGCTCATGCATCAGTTGCCCCAGGTCATAGCCGCTGATGCCGGCCGGAAAACCGGGGTAGTTTTCCACCATTTCGGCATTGACTATCTGTCCTCCGACCAGCCCTTTCTCAATGAGCAGACTGTTGAGCCGGCCCCTCGAGGTGTAAAGTCCGGCCGTCAGTCCTGCCGGACCGCCGCCGATAATAATTACATCATAGCTGGAGTTATTCGCCACTAGTCTCCAATCTCCATGTCAAGGCCTTATTCTTAACCCAGGACGGCATTCAAATTTTTCTTTAGCTCTGACTTGGGCCTGGCGCCGACGATATGCGAGACAGGCTCGCCGTTTTTGAAGATAAGCAGGGTGGGGATGCTCATTACGCCATACCTACTGGCCGTCTTCGGGTTCTGGTCGACATCCACTTTGACAAAGTTGATGCGGCCGCTGAATTCTTCCGCCAGTTCGTCGATTATCGGGGCAACCATCAGGCAGGGCTTGCACCAGGTTGCCCACAGGTCTACCAGCACCGGCTTATCCGCTTTCAATACCTTCTGGTCGAAATCAGTGTCATTCACCGGAATTGGCTTGCTCATAAGTACCCTCCTTAATTTTATGATAGATACTGCGGTCGACAGTGCGTTTGGCTAGACCTATAGCGTTCTTAATGGTCGTGGCCTGGCTGCGTCCATGAGCGATGATGATGTTGCCGTTGACCCCAAGCAGGCAGGCCCCGCCGTATTCGCGGTAGTCCATCCTTTTGGCCAGGGAACTCAGTCCGGCATCGAGGAGCAAATCGTGTCCCTGCATGTGGTAGGCACGGGAGAGCAGTCGCCCGACATGGCGCAGCTTAAGAAAAGTGTCGCCCATGCCTTCGAGGGTCTTGAGCACTACATTGCCGGTAAAGCCGTCAGTGACAACAACATCGGCAGCCCCGTTGGTGATATCATGGCCCTCTATGTTACCGATAAAATTCAGGTCGGTCTTTTTCAGTAGCCGGTGAGTTGCCTTGACCAAGTGGTTGCCCTTGTTCTCCTCTTCTCCGTTGCTGAGCAAGCCGACGCGCGGGGAATCGATGCCGAAAAGCTCTCTGGCGTAGATGGTGCCGAGCTGGGCGAACTGGACAAGGTGAACGGGGCGGCAATCGGTGTTGGCTCCGGCATCGAGCAGAAGCACCGGACCGGTGGTGTTCATGTTGATAATGCTGCCGATGGCCGGGCGCTCGATACCCTCGACCTTACCCAGACTGACCATGGCCGAGTAGAACACGGCGCCGGAATGACCGGCCGAGACGAAGGCGGAGGCAACGCCGTCTCTGACCAGGTTGGTGCCGACGACTATCGAGGAGTCCGGTTTGTTCTGTACCGACTCAATGGATGACTCATGGAAGTCGATATTTTCACTGGCGTTGACGATACTCATGCCCAGTTTCGCAAGGTGGCGGCCGGCCTGCACATAGAGCATGTCCCTCTTCCCCACCAGGATAATTTCGGTATTAAACTCCTGGGCGGCTTTGATAGCTCCCTTGACTATCTCGTAAGGAGCGTACTCTCCGCCCATAGCATCGACGGCGATTGTCATTTAACCTCCTCAGACGGTGCTCTCTCCCACAGGTCACAGCGGCCTCCCCACCGGGCTAGCACCTGGCTATCTGTCTTCAACTGGGCAATCTCGCAGAGGTTAGGACAGGCTTTGCACTCGAATGAGGAGGTGTTATATTTAATTTGGCTGACTTCGAGTCCCTTGAACTGGCTCTTTCTATTATTATAACCGGTCATCTCTTCATGCGCCAGTAGGGCGGCGCCGATTGCTCCCATAATCTCATGGTGGGGCGGGACAATGACCTCAGTATGAAGCTCTTCCTGAAATGCCCTGACGATAGCCTGGTTAAAGGCAACCCCGCCCTGAAACACTATCGGCGGTTTGATTTCTTTGCCCAGGCCGACATTATTCAGGTAGTTGCGTACCAGCGCCTGGCACAGCCCGTAGATAATATCCTCGATGCGGTGTCCCATCTGCTGCTTGTGAATCATGTCCGATTCAGCAAAAACGGTGCACCGTCCGGCAATGCGTACCGGCGCCTGGTGGTTCATGGCACGCTGGCTGAACTCCTCGATGCTCATATTGAGACGTAGCGCCTGGTGGTCGAGGAAGCTGCCCGTGCCGGCGGCGCAGACGGTGTTCATGCCGAAATCGGTTACTATCTCATCCCGGATAATAATAATTTTGCTGTCCTGCCCCCCAATCTCAAGGACGGTCTGCACCCCGGGGTAATAGAACAGGGCGGCCGTGGCGTGGCTGGTGATTTCATTTTTGACTAAATCGGCGCCGACGATGACTCCGGCCAGGTAGCGGGCGCTGCCGGTGGTGGCTACCCCGCTAATCTCGGCATCAGGCGGCAGGTGCTCTTTGACCTGCACCAGTCCCTGCTGCACCATGGCGATGGGTTTACCGCTGGTCGGGAGGTAGGTGTGTGCCATAAGCTCATTATTTTCATTCAGCACCGCCAGCTTGGTAGTGACTGAACCGACATCGATACCCAGATAGGCTTTCATGTTTATCCTCCTCGGACGGTCACTCGTTGGTTGTTCATGCCCAGGCGACGTTTGCGCTGCAGCAGGTCGACGAAGGCTTCCAGCCTGGTCAGCATACCCGTCTTGGTC
>JACQOM010000226.1 GCA_016202525.1 Chloroflexota bacterium
GAATACTGATGCCCAGGCGCTGGCAGTTACCGAAGCTGCCGTACGTATTCAAATTGGTGAGCGGCTTACCCGTGGTCTTGGTGCCGGCGGCGACCACACGGTAGGTCAGAAATCGGCTGAAGAGAGCCGCGATGAGATTAAACAGGCTGTTACCGGAGCGGATATGGTATTCGTTACTGCCGGCATGGGCGGCGGTACCGGCACCGGCTCGATTCCGGTAGTAGCTCAAATGGCCAAGCAGAGTGGTGCGCTCACCATTGGCGTGGTCACCAAGCCTTTTACCTTCGAAGGTAACCACCGCAACAAGGTTGCAGAAGAAGGCATTATCAGCTTGATGGATAAAGTCGATACCCTGATTATCGTCCCCAACGACAAGTTGCTGGATCTCTGCGACCAGAAGACGGGTGTCGATGGCGCCTTCAAGCTGGCGGATGAAGTACTCCATCACGGAGTACAGGCAATCGCCGAGGTAGTCACCGTCCCGGGACTGATTAATCTTGACTTTGCCGATATCCGGACAATTATGAAAGATGCCGGCCCTGCCTGGATGTCTATCGGCCGTGGTTCCGGACAGAACCGCGCTGTAGATGCCGCCAAGCAAGCCTTAGCCAGTCCTCTGCTGGATGTCTCCATCGCAGGGGCGAAAGGGGCATTATTCAATATTGCCGGTAGCAGTAGCCTTACCCTGTTCGAGGTCAACAATGCGGCTGAGGTCATACGGGCGGCTATCGACCCGGAAGCGAATGTCATCTTCGGCGTCGTCGTTGACCCCAACATGGGCAATGATGTCCGGCTGACGCTTATCGCCACCGGTTTTGCCAGTCAGGAAGCGCTGGCTGGTGCTGCCTGGGAAAAAGAAATCTCGAAGCTTCTAAAAGGAAAGAGCGAAGAGGAGCTTGAGGTTCCCTCATTCATGCGCTACCATCGTGTTCTTCCCGGACAGCGGCCTCGCCCAATAATTCCGCAAACTCCCAGAATCAACTAGCCTTTGGCGTAAGGAGCAGTAGGGAAGTAAAGCGCTCTATTGCTCCTTACCTTATCTTATTGTGGAGGAAAACGATAATGGTTCTATTGAAAGGTCCGAGCACGATTTTCGTAGCCATAATTGCCGTGGTAGCGCTGCTTCTGCTCGGTGATTATCTGGGTTACAAGGTGGGACGGCGGAAGCTGGCGCTGGCTCTCGGTGTCGTGGCTCTGATTACTGTAGTTGTCTTTGCTATTTTTGCGGCTACAGTTGGCCTGACCTAGCCAGGTAGCCCGGGTCAGTCTCGGCTGAAAGGTCTTTGAATTAAAGAGGCGAGAAACATGCGTATGAAATGGATTACTGGTATACTGGCATCGATATTGCTGGTGGTTATACTGGCTTTAACTAGCGGCTGCAACGTCGGCGGCGCTACCATAAAGCTAAAAGGGATGTCACTGGGCACGATAGCAATGGATGGAAAGCCGATTGAAGGCCTTCCTTCTAATAAGGTTGACCTTTTGCTGAACGTAGGGGCTAATGAGATTACGGTTACGCATACCGCCGATGGGCCCGTTCTCACTTTAAGTCCGTCAGGCGGGACCGTAGAAATAAAGCCCGGTGGTATTTTCCTCAAAGGGATAAAGCCCGAGCAAGTGAAAGTAGAATGGGTAATTACCCCCAAGGAATAAGACATTCCTGACTGCGGCAGCTCGTGAGAAACGTAGCGGGACTCTCTTGATTTTTTTCAGATGTGCGTCCCGCTATTTGATTTGATAACGGTTTATTGGTTACGTTGGTTGATGTCATTCTTAATTCTCACTGGTGATTTTGTTATAATGGTATTGTTGTCCTTGTTAGGGATAAAGGAAACAGGAGGAAATAAATGGCTAAAGAATCTGAGTCCAGGCATGACATTTTTAGTAAACCTCTTCCGGTTCTTCTGGATGACATTGAGAAGGCTACTGTAGATGCCAGAAAAGCTGCAGATGAAGCCAGAGCAGCCGGCGAAAAGGCTGCCGAAGAAGTTATGAAAAGCTTGAGGAAGCTATTTCTAAAGATGGCTAAAGATATTACCGAAGAGCTGAGTGACGGGAAGAAATAAAAAGAGGTAATACCGTAAGACGGAGTAACTTATTTGTAGTCTGCCGTCGAGACTGCTTCCAGCAGGTGTGCCATGGAATTTTGAACCTGGGTTAGCCGTTCAGCGAGGCCAGAACCGCGTACTGAACTGGTGAACAGCCCTCTTTTAAGGTCCTCGAGGTCAACGGATACTTGCCTGAGCAACGGTTGAAGGTGTTTACCTTGAACATTTCTGGCTACGCCGGTTGTTTTTCGGGCTAAATAGGCGAGCTCTACTATCTCGACTCTGGCTTGGCCTATTTTCTCAAATACCAGACCGAAGTCGGCGTTTTTATCCTGTAAATGATACTTTGTCAAGAAGCCGGCGATCTTGCTCTGTACGTCTAAAATGTCTCTCAGGGCGCGGTTATGCTTCTTCCTGACGAAAAAAGTGATTAGTTCCTTCAGCAGTACCTTTAGCTTTGTCACGCTGATATTATAACCGCTGTGTCCGGTCCGCACAATGAACTAGATTACGCTCAGCAATCAAATAGTGAATGACTAATAGGCTAGTTCTATTCGGTGAAATGCTTGGCTACCCGTTGTATACCTTCTATCATCTCTTCCTGTTTCTGGTCTACTCTCTCTATTCTCGCTGTCATTTCCTGCTGGCTTTTGCTTAAGGCATTTATACTTTCGCTGAAGACCTTGATATCCTGGCTTAAAGCGTTTGAGCCCTGGTTCATGCTTTTGATATCCTGTGTCAAACTTCTGGCGCCTTCACTGAAGACTCTTGCATCCTGGCTTAAGGAGTTGATATTCTCATCTAAAGAGCCGATACTCTGGCGCAGAGTTCTCAGGTAATACCAGGCGACGATAAGAATTATAAGCAGAATTAAAACTCCCAAACCAATGACTCCCATGGTTATTTGCTCTGTGGTGATTGGCACTTTGCTACCTCCTTGGTTAAATTTTGGTATTTGTCCTGATGATATCTTTCACGTTCCTCTTTTCATTATGAGCCGGGTTTCCCGGTATAATCAGCCAGGCGGTCAGCCAGTTTGTTGGCATCGGATGCTGCCTTCATTGCTGCCCGGGCGGCATCCTCCGCTTTTTTAGCTACTTCCTCGGTAGAGAGCCTGGCGGCTTGTGCCCGTTCCTCAGCTCTGGCGGCGGCGCCGGCGGCTTCTTCAGCCGCTTTCATCGCTCGGGCGGGTGCCTCTTTGGATGCCTTCAAGGCAGCTTCACCAACCTCGGTGGCTTTGGTGGCTCTGGCATTGGCTTCCTCGGCCTGTTTCAGTGATTTCGCCGCGGTGCTGGTTGCTTCCTCAGCTTTAGCAGTGGCGGTGCTGGCTGCTTTAATGGCGGCCTCACTGGCTTTCTC
>JACQOM010000227.1 GCA_016202525.1 Chloroflexota bacterium
ACTCAACCCGCCGCCGATGGTGCCGGCCAGGGTGGTGAACTTCATGCCGCAGGGTGTCTCCCCGGTATAGTCCCGGTTTACCGTCATCACGCCGTTACACCCGGGCAGCACGGCGGCAATGGCCTCGCAGCAGCCGCAGGTGGTCATCGGGTCATTGACCAGACTGTAGAAGTTATAATGGTCAATCTTGCCACGAGAAGTCTTGAAAACGAACTCGTTTACCCCTTTCCACTGTCCCAGTCTGGCATCGATAACTTCCCCCTTGGGCACCGGCTGGTTGGGCCCGGTCGGGTTAATTTCGTAAGCGGCTTTACAGTCCATCCAGTTATAGGAACCACAAAGTCCGGTCCTTTCCGGGCTAATCACGCAGACATGGCTGGGGGCAAAGGACTGGCACAGGGTGCATGAGTAGTACATGTCGGTAGTTTCATCGGTCATGCCCTCGATACGGGTATCACGGATACGATACACCGCCCGGGCTTTTTCCACCATCTGAGCTACCTTGTCTTTCTCGGTATAGAGCTTGACCTGTAGTTTATCGAATATGCGGCCGAAATCCTGGTGCAGTTTGGCATGAATCAAGGTACCGATATGAGACAGCCGGAAACCCTTTTCTACCGCCTGCTTGCTGACCCGTATCCAGGCGATATCCCGCTGCCCGATATGCATCACCCCCTGAGCGTAGTTTATTAAATGGTGAATCTGCCGCTCCAGAATCGGCTCATAATCGTCCTGCATATTCCTGCCGGCAACCTCCACCACTATCGCCAGGGGTAGTTTAGAGCCGGCGGGCACATCCGTTAACTCCGGTCCAATGACTTGAATCTTGCCATCTTCGACTTCATCCATCCGTTTGCTGCTCACCCATTCCACCATTGCCGTCCGGCCGCCACCGCACTCCAGATAAATGTCTTCACCACGGACTCGCTCTCCCTCAAAAGCAGCACCGAAAGCAACCGGAATCGGCACCTCAGATACCGCCACCTTCAATCCCCTGACCTCAACTGCCCTGGCTACCATCTTGTCGTGGGGAATATTTGACACTACGTGCTCATAAGTACAAATGCCTGACGGTAAGACCTCGGGTATCGGGGTATCGGCGATGACCGGGAAGCCGTAGTTAATTGCCCCGGCGGCATTGGCATACCACTCATCGGTAACATAGCCCATAGGTAAGGCAAAAGCGAAGACTCTGTCTTTATTATAGATGAGTATTTTTCTGAAATCGCCAGCTTCAATTCCGCCGAATGACATGGCGGCTCGGGTAGCAAAACCCAAAGCAAAAACCACTCCGCTAACATCGGGGCTAAAAGAGACCAGACGGGTAGGCCAGCCAATCTGCACGCCTGCCTCGATAAGCTGCTCGGAAAATCTCTTCCCATTATACTCTGCGCACATAAAGACGTAGAGGTTCTTCTGCTGCAACTCCTGTGCAATCTTTGCCGCTATCTCCTTGGTCGGCGCCGCACCGAGGATAGCCGCAAAGCCAGGGGCAGTGCCGTCAACAAACTCAATACCCCTCTTCCTGAGAATGATATCGTCGGCAGCTCCCAGCCAGATATTATCGGCGGTGATGTCTTCAGTCTTGGTATAGAAGTTATGCTGCTCCAGATACCTTATCGCTTCAGCAAGTTCTTCGGCAAAAAGGGTGGCCATGCCGGCATCAAGAGCTGGCGCTAAGTACGGCAGCGGGTGAGTTTCCTTCACCAGCGGCGGTAAAATTGCCTTGCACTTTTTCAGCACTTTTTCCATATCACCGAGCTTTTCTACTTTGGTGCCCAGTATGCCGTAAATTATAGGCAAATAATAAGCAGTATTCGGGAAGCCTACCGGCTCATTGGCGCCATACTTATCCATCGCCTTACGCCATTTTGCATCGGCGTCATTGACTATCTTGTGCGCCCCCCGTATTGCTGCTGAGGCAATTATTTTAGACATCTCTCTTAAGTCCTCCCACTTTGTTTCTAGACTTTTTGGATTATTATACTTTATCCAGTTCCCTTCTCATCGCCATATCGTAGAGCACCCTTTCTCTGGCTTTATCAATACCCAGGGCTTTGCGTTTCTTATCAATATGGTCGATGACCATCTTGGCTATCTTGAGCGGGTCGGGTTCAAAGTCCCACTTGCCACCGTAGATATCCTCCATTTTGTGGAAGAGATAATCGGTCACTTCTTTGCTGCCCAGGGTAGGCCAGGTTGCCCCGAAGATGGTATAGACCCCGGAGCTGACAAAATACTGGCCGATGGCGATTGCCTTTTCGCTCATCCACTCCGGAGCCACTCCGGCCGCCGGTAGGTCACTGATGTCATCGCCCAGGCCGCCGTCCTTGACCATTGCCGTGGCGGCGACCAGTATTCGGCTGTTATCGATACAGGCACCGAGGTGCAGTACCGGCGGGATACCTACGGCTTCACAGACTGAACGGAGTCCCGGCCCGGCAAGCTCGGCAGCCTCAGGTACTAGTAGTCCGGCTTTACCGCAAGCCATAGCGGCACAGCCGGTTTCAAGCACCAGCACATCGTTCTTGATGAGCTCTTTTACCAGAGTAACATGAACATCGTCATGGGCAACCCTGGCATTATTGCAGCCGACCACCCCAGCCACACCCCTGATGCGTCCGTTAATGATATTATCATTCAGCGGGCGGTAGGAAGCCCGGAACAGGCCTCCCAGCAGGTAGTTAATAGTTTCATGGCTGAAGCCGGCTATCAGGTCAGATTTTTCTTTGGGGATACGGACATTATTGCCCCGGTTGGGGTAGTTTTCGATGGCGACTCGCAGGATTGCCCTGGCTGAAGCCATTGCTTTATGCTCGTCGAATTCCATGTGGATAGCGCCTTCTATTTTCGTCCGCCTGTCAGTAGTAATCAGTTTGGTATGATAACAGGCAGCCGCTTGAGCTAACCCCTGCATGATACACTGAACGTCAACCACCATGGCTTCTACTGCTCCGGTAACTACCGCCAATTCCTGCTGCAGGAAGTTACCCGCAATAGGAATTCCATGACGCATCAATATCTCGTTGGCAGTGCAGCACATACCCGCCAGGTTGATTCCCTTTGCCCCTTTTGATTTAGCGTAGGCAATTAATTCGGGCTCCTGTGCCGCTAGGGCCAGCATTTCAGCAACGTACGGTTCGTGACCGTGAATAATCACATTAACCTCATCTTCCTTGAGTACGCCCAGGTTTATCTGACTGGCGGCAGGTGATGGTGTTCCGAAGAGAATATCCTGCAGCTCAGTGGCAATCATGGCGCCTCCCCAGCCATCGGCAAGAGCCGTCCTGGCTCCGTGAAGCAACAGGTCCTGGTAGTCCTGGTCGCAGCCCATGTGGGTACGGTGCATTGCCTCGGTAACCTCCCTATCGATACCTCTGGGAACAACTCCGAGCTTTCTCCACAATTCCTGGCGTTTTATCGGGGCGCGCTTTATGAAAACGAGCTCGCCTTCCTGCCTGCCGAAATCCTCCATGAGTATCTCGCCGACATCAACCGCTATCTCGTTGTTGCTACGGTTGCCGATCTCGACGCCCAATTCCAGGGCAAGCTGCAAGAGCTTCTGCTCATCTTTGATTGCAAACCCTTCAATCTCGCCTTTCGCAGCTTCTATAAATATTTTGGTTACTTCGCGGCCATGGTCTCCGTGTGAAGCCGTTCCAGCGGCTATTTTACGCAGAAAATTGCGGGCGGCAATTGTCTCAGATGTTGCTCCGCAGAGTCCCACTCGCTTCTTGTGTTCCTCCGGAGTTTCATTCTTGCTTCTGGGTAACGGCACCCGGCACGGACCCATAGCACAGTTACTGCAGCAGCTGCCCTCCGCCCCTATCGGGCAGGCACTCATCTTCGCAGCCCTCTCGAAGACGGTACTGACACCGTCTTTGGCTGCCTTAGCGATCATCTCAATAGTAGCCGGGTCGATACTTTGTTTCTTCTCTTCTGCCATTTTCCCTCTTCCTCCCGATTTATTTTTATATCAAGCTGTTAAATCAGCTATCATTTCCCTGACTAATTTTATTGCTTCCGGATGTCTCATCACCAGCACATCTCCTCCCGCCATAAGCAGAACCATCGCTGACATCGCCTCCAGCAAAAT
>JACQOM010000027.1 GCA_016202525.1 Chloroflexota bacterium
CTACTGGAGCAGGATGCCTGGCAGACCAGCGACACACTAGCCAAGTCACTTGGCGTAAGTCCGGCTACCGTCAGGCGGCGGCGGCAACAGCTACTCCACAACGGGGTACTGCGGGCTACGGCTGTTCACCTTGAGCCGGGCGACAGACAGATAAAGGCAATAATAGGTTTAAATGTATCCTATGAAAGTATCGATAATGTTATGCGAACGCTGGCCGATGAACCGGAGACGATGTGGGTAGCCAGTACCACCGGGCGATTCGACGTTTTTGTCCTGGTTCAGTTTAACTCTACTGAAGAACTTTCCCAGTACTTACGCGGCAGGCTGACCCGGATAGAAGGGGTAAAAAACAGCGAAACGTTTGTCTGTCTCTATGTCGAGAAAGGCAAGCAATTAGTCAGCGTATTCTGAACTACTTCTTTTCCTCCGGCGGTCGAGCGGTTCTCCCTGCGGTACGACCATCCGCATATTTTCCATCCCGCCAGGTAAGAGCCGCTTTAAGGCCCTGCTCCTGTCTTATCTTATTGAATTCCGAGCTCAACCTCTGACTGGCCTCAGAAGCATGCACTAGGGCATCCATCTCAACGCCTGTGTTAATACAGGTCTTTAAGCCGGCGACTTCAAAGAAACGGTTAATCGCCCGCTTGTGCAGGGTAAGAAAATCCATCTCCATAAGGGCTACACTTCTGGCAGCCTCGTTAGTCTCTTCCTCCAACTTCTCCCTGGGAACTACTTTATTAACATAGCCGACACGTAACGCTTCGGCCGCAGTCATGGTCTTACCGGTTAGAGCCAGCCACTTGGCCTGCCTCAAGCCCATGTTGATTGCCCAGAGGGCGCCGAAGCTATTAGGCAAATTGCCCTGGGACCTGGCCGCCGGATGACCGAAGACCGCATCCTCAGAAGCTACGATTAAGTCGCAGTTGCCAGCCAGCTCGTTGGCTCCGGATAAGCAGTAGTTATGCACCTGAGCAATAGTAATCTTGCGGTAATCCCAGAGGCTGAGCCACTTGGTGGCCCGAAAGTAAAGATATCTCAGGTCTTCGGCGGTTCCCGAATGCCGCCGGGGACCTCTCCGGAAGAAAGACCAGCTAAATCCCCTGCCGTCAGGTCCCGCCGAGGCTTCCTCTGATGCCTCCAAAGGCGGCGGGTTCAAATCATAGCCGGAAGCAAAGCAGCGGCCGGCACCTCTGATAATCACTACCTTTACCTCGTCATCATCTTCGGCTTCAGCCAGAGCCGCAAAAAGTTCGTCCAGTAATCCGGCGCTGAATGCATTCAACTTCTCCGGTCGGTTGAGAGTAATCCTGGCGACACCATCCAGATACCTGTTCTCATAGATAATATCACGATAAGCCATTTTACGTTTGCCTCCTTCAGATAATTATATCGTTGCCTATGCCCGCTATCTTAGGAATGTGATGCCTTTATGAGAATCAATTATACAACAATGACCCTGAAACGACACGCACTCGGCGTTACATTACTATAAGCTAAGAAGTGCATCTTCATGACAAACTGAGGCTAGTTTTTTAAATATTCACCCCTTTGTGTTACAATTAAACATAGACCAAAAACAAGCGTACCACAAGAAAGGACCGGATAGTATCGGAGGGCGGCGATGGAGAACTCAGTAAAAGCGGCACAAAAGATGACCGAGAAGATAATAGACAACATGGAGAAGGTCATTCTCGGCAAGAAGGAAGCAATCATCTTGGCCGTAATCGCCTTGACCAGCAAGGGGCATTTGCTTATCGAAGATGCTCCGGGTGTTGGTAAAACCATGCTCGCCCGCAGTCTGGCTAAGTCCATAGACTGTACATTCAAGCGAATCCAGTTCACTCCTGATATGTTGCCCGGCGATATTACCGGAGTTTCTGTCTACAATCAGAAAACAGCCGATTTCGAATTCCGCCCCGGTCCAATCATGGCACAAATCGTCCTGGCTGACGAAATCAACCGGGCTACACCCAAGGTTCAATCAGCCCTCCTGGAATGTATGGAGGAGGGACAGGTTACCGTGGACGGCGTCACTCATCAAATACCTCCTCCCTTCCACATTTTAGCCACCCAAAATCCAATAGAATATGAAGGGACATTTCCCCTTCCAGAGACGCAACTGGACAGGTTTATGCTCCGGATATCCCTGGGCTATCCATCTCCAGCCGATGAAATAACCATTATGGAAAACCAACAGTATGTTCATCCTATTGAACAACTTGGGCCGGTGGCTAACGCGGATGATGTTTTAATGCTTCAGGAAGCCGTGAAAGCTATTTACGTGGATGATTTAGTAAAGCAATATATCGTAGCATTAGTAGCCGCAACACGCCACAATCCGCTGATACACCTGGGAGCTTCGCCCCGGGGTGCTTTAGGTCTCTTCAGGACTGCCCAGGCCAATGCTCTAATTCAGGGACGCGACTTTGTTTTACCGGATGATGTTAAGCTTTTGGCTAAACCGGTCCTGGCTCATCGGATAATAGCCCACTCATCGGATTCACAGGATAAGGATGGTAAAATCACAATCGATGAGCTACTGGAAACAGTACCCGTGCCCGGAGCACTTGCCAAGAGGTAAAACGAACCCGCTCCTGGCGACTTTTCTCTATAAAATAAAAACCTACCGGAAATCAAACCATGAAAATTCGGACTATTATTTTTATTCTGCTCCCTCTTCTCCTACTTCTGGCTCTAGCTGAGGGCCTGGTACTGGTATTGAGACTCTCTATCCTCCTGGCGCTGGTGCTTTTAATCAGCTATTTGTGGGTGCTGTTCGGGCTGCGCGGCATCAGGATTCAAACTAGCCAACCACCGGACTACTGCCAGGTTGGTGAACGCTTTGAAAAAGAGGTAACGTTATTCAACCAGAGCAAGTTACCCAAACTATTGCTTAAAGCGGCTGAGAATACCGATATACCAGGATATCACAACATGGCGGTATTGAATCTGCCCCCGGGAGGCTCTTACCACTGGCAGACTGATGTCCATTGCCGGCGCCGGGGCCAATACAGCATGGGCTCGGTTACCGTCACCACCACCGACCCATTCGGCCTTTTCTCCCGACAACGAGACTTGGGACAGCCATACCCTATCCTAATCTACCCGGCAACGCTGCCACTACCCTTCTTCGAATCATCGCCTCTCAGCGTCCTGGGTTATAACTCCGGCTACCGGTCATTCAGTCAAATTAGTCCCAATGCCTCCAGTGTACGCGAATACACCACTGGTGACAGTCTTAACCATATCCACTGGCGCAGTACCGCTCATGCAGGCAATCTAATGGTTAAAATGTTCGATACCGACCACTCTCATAGCGGGTCGAAAAGTGTCTGGGTTATCATCGATATGCAGCAGTCTCTTCAACTCGGTGAAGGTGATGAGACCACGGAAGAGTATGTTATAACCATTGCCGCTTCGCTCATAAAAAAATATATCGATAGCGGCATGCAGGTGGGACTGACGGCTTCAGGCGACCGACCTTACTTCTTCCCGCCCGAGAGGGGAGAGCAACACCTGCGGCGTCTGATGGAAACGCTAGCCCTGATGAAAGCAACGGGGCAAATACCGGTCGGCCAGCTGATTTCAAGCCAGATGGAGCACTTTAACAGCAATTCTATTGCCATTGTTATCACTCCCGCAGACAGTAAAGAGATGATAGCCTCTATCCGCCAGCTAAAGGGCCGGGACAACCTGGCGGTGTCTATCCTACTCGAACCAGCCAGCTTCGGCGGTCCCGCCAGCCAGCTCAACACCGCACACAACCTTAGCGCCAACGGCATCCAGGTCTATACCATCAGAAAAGGAGACGAAATAGCCAGAGCTCTGGACAACAGAGTCCCTTCCCTGCATACGAGATATATTTGAGGTATAGTCAGATTTGCATAGAAATCGGAAAGAAAACAGACTCATAGTTTATTTGGCCGGAATAACCCGCAGATACCGGCTATTGCCACCGTGGCTCAGGTTCTGGCTGGGCAGCGGGCCGGAGTGGATGAGTGTCTTACTCGTTTTTCTGACTCTGGCTATCGCGGTACGTTCTGTCGAGCAAGCCCAATGGATAATACCGCAACCATCACTGACAATGGTCCTCGGCCTGGCTGTTTTGGCCGGCTGGCTACTGGTTAAGAGCCGTCTACCTGATGCCATAACATTTTCCATCATGATAGTCCTGGGAGTCGTCATTACGATGTGGCAAACAGCCAGTCTCGTACCCCCACCACACACCGTACCGGGCTCCAATCACCTGTTATCCATTTTGAAGTCCTGGTGGCAGGCAATAAGTCTGACCAAACCCAGCGAGGGGACTATCCATTTCGCCGTATTTCTGGTCTTCCTCGACTGGATAGTGGGCCTTATTTCGACCTGGTTTATCTTACGGAAACAGAATGCATGGATGACTGTTTTTCTCGGCGCTACCATTCTTCTGGTCAACCTCGCCAATCTGTCTGAACAGTACTATTATTTCTTCCTCATCTACTTCTTAGCATCGATGCTATCGATTGGACTGACAAACCTGTCCCGGGAATACAGCCAATTCCAGAAATATGGCTCCATCTATCCTAAACATGGCATGGTCTACTTTACCGCTTCAGTAATTATTATCAGCCTACTGACCATTCCCGGTGCCTGGTTCACACCTGAAATCCAGGTTAAGCCGCTGGAAACCGTAACCGAAGGCGCAATACCCTGGGCAAAAAGTGCCGAAACTTACTGGCTAAATCTCTTCGCTGCCGTGCCCGGAAAATGGGATATTATCAGAGGCAGAGACCAGAAAAAACTAACTTTCAGCGATAATATCAACTACAGTAACGAGATACAATTCATCATTACCGCCGAGCGTCCTTCCTACTGGCGCACCAGAAGGTATGATACTTACTACTCATGGGGATGGACGAGCAACACTGTGGCCAACCACCTACTCAAGCCGGAAACACCTATCACTGAAACCAGGGCATCGCCGAAACGTCAGGAGATGACCTATACCGTGGAAACAAAACTAAAAACAGATGTCTTGTTGACTGCCGGCGAATTTGTATCTACCAACATTCCGGTTTTGCTGGAGACTGTGGCCGCTACACCCGGAGCCAGCCAATCTGCCTTTCCCGCAGACAACTCGCCTTCGACAAATGAAACCTTGCCTGCCGATTCGGGACAAGTTCTACCGCCGGTAAATACTCTGCCCGAACTAAATAATAAGACTAAAGAGCCACTGGCAAGCGCATCACCAGACAGAGTCACCGATGGTGCCGTGTCAACGGAACAGAACAATAAAATAACCACAGATGGAAAAGGTGAAGTACATGGTAACGCCGGAGACATTGTTGCCATCATTGCGCCACAGCTACTCAAACCGAACCAGCGCTATATACTGACTACCAGCACCCTTAATGCTACGCCCGATGAACTATCTCAAGCCGGCGAGAACTATGCTCCACGGATTATCGATTACTATCTGCAATTACCAGACAGCCTCCCGGAGCGTGTCACACAATTCACTAAAGAACTTACCCAGGGAGCCAAAACGGCCTATGATAAAGCAATAATAATCAAACGCTTCCTTAACAGGTTTAAATATAATGAAGCGGTGAAACCTGCTCCGGCAGGGGCCGACCCTGTAGACTATTTTATCTTCAAGCAGCAAGAAGGCGACTGTGTCAACTTCGCCTCAACCATGGCCGTCATGCTCCGCTCGGTAGGCGTACCCACCCGTCTCAATACCGGTTATCTCCACGGCAAATTAGATAAGGATACCGGCACACTTATCGTAAGAGCCCGGGATTATCATGCCTGGCCGGAGGCCTACTTCCCCGGCTACGGTTGGGTAGAATTCGAAGCGACCACCAGGCTAGAAAACCGGATAAACGCCGACGAAGAAATAAACGCCGACCCTAGAATTTCTATTTTTGATTTTCGAGAAGAAGACGCTCCATCCGGCCCCTCAGGCGCTGCCTCGGGTGATAGCAGTTTCTCCAGACAGTTAGGGCAAAGCTCACCTTTCCCCATAATCAGTATCCAGATATTAGCGATACTGGCTGTAGTAATACTCCTTTATCGCTCGATACAGAGATTTACCGGAGCTGACAACGCCTTCAATGTCTATGCCAGAATGAGCTGGCTGGCTTCACTAGTCAAATCCGGACCCGACCCTCACGAGACACCCCTGGAATACCGCACCAGGTTGACAGCGGTTATTCCGGCACAGGCTCAAGCTATCGACGATATCGCCCAGGCTTACATACAGAGCCGGTTCAGCCCCAGAAAGACATTATTCCTGCTACAGGAAATAAAGCTGCAACAGTCCTGGCGTGATGTCTACCGTGCCCTGCTCAAGCGCCTGCTACATCTGGGCTGATAGCCATGTCCAACCCTAGACATAGTGGATTGACACTGTGCATCATTTTCCGCTAGAATTCAGCCAGTTTCACACTCAATGGTTCAAGGAGTCGCTTTGTCCACTCGAAAAAACGTCAAGATAAAAATCTGTGGCATCACCACTGTTGAAGACGCTCGTCTCGCTGCCGAGGCCGGCGCCGACTACATCGGTGTCATTATCGAAATCGATTACTCGCCGCGCCGCCTGAGTGTGGAACAGGCACGCCCGATTTGCCAGCAGTCGACCCTACCGGTAGTCACCCTGGTCTTCAACTGGTCAGCGCAACAGATACAGAAAATGGTATCCACTTTGCATCCTCATGCGGTGCAACTCCTGGGACAAGAAACCCCATCCCTGGTCAAGAAGCTGAAGAGCCTGGTTTCCTGCGACCTGTGGAAATCCATCCATCTTCCACCACTTGGCCTGGGAGAAATCAATATCACTGAATACCAGGACAGGATAGATTCCCTGATTGATGCCGGTATCGATGCCATTGTTATCGATACTGTAGCCAGTTCCCCGCAGGGTAACCAGCGCTACGGCGGAACCGGACAGGTTAGCAACTGGGATATTGCCCGCAAGCTGGTTGAGACTACTTCCGTGCCGACTTTCCTCGCCGGTGGCATCAATCCGCAGAATGTCCAGTCCGCCATCGAACTGGTCCACCCATACGGCATCGACCTGTGCAGCGGGGTAGAACACACTCCCGGACATAAAGACGCCGAGAAGCTACACAAGCTAATGCTGGCTATAAATAGAGTTGCTCCGGTAAAAAGATAACATATGAAAGCAGCCGTACTATATGGTGAGAACGACCTCCGTTATCAGGAGGTGGAGACGCCGCACGCTCTGCCCGGGGAAGTGGTCGTCCAGATAAAAGCCTGCGGAATATGCACCACCGATATCAAGATTCTGTCCGGTGAGAGCACACCCCGGAATTTACCGACCATTCTGGGACATGAAGTCGCCGGGCTGGTACACGAAGTCGGCGCCGGCGTTAAGGGATTAACCACAGGCCAGAGGGTTGCCGTGTACCCCATAGCCTCATGCGGAGAATGTTTTTTCTGCCTCAGAGGGCGTCATAGCCTCTGCCTCCATGAATTCGGACTGGCACACGGCGCCGACGGAGGTTTCGCTGAATATGTCCGCATTCCCAAAACTCTGGTGAACCTGGGAGGTATCTTGCCTATTAAGAATTCCCTCCCCATGGAGCTGGCGGCCATGACCGAACCCCTTAGTTGCTGTCTCAGTGCCTTCCGCTCCGCCGGAGTTTCTAAAGGCGACTGGGTTGCCATCATCGGCGCTGGCCCTATGGGACTGCTCCACCTGCTGACGGCTAAAGCAAGGGACACGCGTACTATCGTTATCGACGTCATTACGGAGCGCCTGGATAAAGCGCGCGAGCTGGGAGCAGAGAAGGTCATCGATGCCAGCAAGACTGACCCTGTTCAGGCAGTACGTTCCATTACCGGGATTGGCGCCGACCTGGTCATTGCCGCATTGGGGTCGACCGAAGTCATGGAAAAATATATGCCCATGGTACGTAATGCAGGAACATTCAATATCTTTGGCGGCGCGCCAAAGGGTTCCCGCCTGACCATAGACCCCAGATGGCTGCACTACGGCGAGATTATACTCACCGGCACCTTCGGGTCTTCACTGCCGGATTTCAAGCAGGCGCTCCGCCTAATCTCCACTGGAAAAGCGCCTGTAGAGAAAATCATTTCCCACCGGGTCGGACTGGACAAGCTGCTCGATGCGGTGCAACAGACACGGGAACATAATTTATTGAAGGCGGTCGTCCTCTTCTAACGAGAGCTGGGTATAAGGAGACAACTGAAATGACAGTAGGCAAAATAAACCGCATGAACCGCATTTTAAACCCGACCACTGGCAAAGGACTTATTATCGCCGTCGACCATGGCATGGCACTTGGCCCAACGACAGGCCTGGTCGACATCGCCAAGACTATCCGCACTCTTTCCGCCACCGGCAAAGTAGATGCCTGGTTAATAACTAAAGGAATACTGACCACCTGCTTCGAGCCTGACGGCCGGCAGGGCATAATCCTGCGAGCCAGCGGCGCCGCCACCATCGCCGGTGAAGACCTCACAAATGAAGGACTGACCACCAGCGTGGACATGGCACTTCGCCTCGGTGCCGATGCCCTGGCTACCACCGCTTTTATCGGCTCGCCCAATGAGCATGAGACATTAATGAATATGGCTTACCTGGCTGACGAATGCCACCAGTATGACCTGCCTTTACTCGGTGTGCTGGGTGCAGGTAAGACACTGGAAGATAAAATGCTCGACCCCCAGTACCTGGCACTGGGAGCACGCGTCGCCGTCGAGCATGGGGCCGATATGGTCAAGACATACTATACAACCCAGGACTTCAACCGGGTTATCGCAGGCTGTCCGGTACCGGTGATGATTGCCGGCGGGCCCAAGTGCGATACTGACCTGGACACTCTCAACATGATTAACGGTGCTTTAAAGGGCGGCGCCCGTGGTATTGTCATGGGACGCAACATCTGGCAAAGTGACCGCCCGTCAGAGCTTCTGGATATCGTCTGGCGCATGATTCACCAGGGACTGAGCATCGAAGAAGCCGGCGAGGCGTTGAATACCAGAACAAGGAGATAACGATATGAATGAAATTAGAATTGCTTTTCCTTCACGTCTGCATCTGGGACTTATCGACCTTAACGGAGAAATCGGGCGTATCGATGGCGGTACGGGCATTACCCTCGAAGACCCTCAAACCGTGATTTATGCCAAGAAAAGCAGCCGTCTGGAGGTTGAATATCCGCCCGACCCGGCGGTAGCCAAGCGTGCCTATGAGGGAGCCCAGGCGGTAATAAAACGTTATGACCTACCGCCAGCTAAAATAGTTATCGAAGAACGGCCCTTAGTCCATGTCGGCCTGGGCAGCGGCACACAACTGATGGTGGGAGTGGCTGAGGTACTCTGCCATCTGGCAGGACACCCGGTAAGCGCGGCTGAGTTAGGCTCGGTAGTGAACCGCGGCGGCACATCGGGCATCGGAGTTGCCAGCATTCAACATGGAGGGTTCATCCTCGATGGCGGCCATAAATTCCGTGCCGACGGCGTCGCCAACAGTAAGAGCGTATATACCCCCTCTTCCGCCGTAATGGGTCTGATGCCGCCGCCGGTACTGGCGCACTATGACTTCCCCGACTGGGACATCTTAATCTGCATCCCCACCGGTGAACAAACGGCCGGTATCCATGAGGTCCAGATATTTAAAGTCGTTTGTCCCGTGCCGCTGGACGAAGTTAAGACAATCTGCCACCTGATACTGCTCAAGATGCTGCCGGCTATCCTGGAACGCGACCTGGAATCATTCGGCTCTGCCCTCGAGGAAACACAAAAACACGGTTTCAAGAAGTTCGAATTTCGTGCCCAATCACCTAACATCTTACAATGCAAGGGTTTTCTGAAACAGAATGGCGGCATCGGCGTCGGCATGAGCAGTTGGGGAGCAGCCATCTTTGCTTTCGGTGAAGACCTGTCCGACCTTGAGAAGAAAGCACGCCGCTTTCTGGATAAGAACATGGGCGGCACCTGTTTCATTACTCACGCCAATAACATCGGATTAAAGGTGCTGGATTAATACTACCACCAGACACAATTAATCCCGATTAACCGTATGGCCCAATCTGCTTCACGATGAGGGATTATGGCTAAGCCAACACGGTACACCCGCCAAGAAATTGACAGACTGGTCAAGAATGGAGTCTGGCAGACTACTATCTCCAGCTTGTGGGATAGAAATGCGGAACAGCACCCCCGGCAAAAAGCCATCGCCGACCTGAATCAAACATATACCTGGGCAGAGGCAAAGACCTGGATAGACCGGGTGGCCCTCGGCCTTACCAAAATCGGCATCGAGCGTGACGAGACGCTGGTAGTCCAGTTGCCGAATAGCGTGGAACTCCATCTGTTACGAGTAGCCTGTGAGAAAGCCGGCGTACTTTGTGTTCCCGTATTGAGCAATATGCGGGAAAGTGAGATAAAGTACATCTCGACCTATACCGGTGCAGCGGCACTGGTCATCACCAGAGAGTTCCGTGGTTTCAATTATGTCAACATGACCAACAACATCCGTCCTGAGCTACCCGAACTCAGGCATGTGCTTATCGCTGGTAGCGAAGATGACAAAAGTGGAATCCATATCGACAGTATGGCGCAAAAGCCTCTTGAAAAACACTACAAGCCGGAATATCTGGAACAACGACGCTACCGGCCGGATGAAGTCTCCACAGTCCTCCTCACCAGCGGCACGACCGGTTCCCCGAAACTGGTCGAGTACCCGGCGGGTGCCGGCACCAACGGCGGCCAGTACTTAGCCGATGCCCTGGGCCTAACTGAAAATGACATCGTCGCCGCTATTTCTCCCGCTTCACGTGGCCCCAATGTCGCCGTTTATTATTCAGCACCTCAGATAGCCGCCAGCATAGTTATGGTGCCATGGCTCGGTGCCAGCGAAGCTCTGCGGGCAATCGAACAAAAAAGGGTTACCGTCGCCTGCCTCGTGCCGACCCAACTGGCAATGATGCTGGCAGAAATCGACAAGCAGGCTTATGACTTAAGTTCCGTGCGCATCTGGTTGTGTGCCGGCTCTCAGTTATCCCCGTCTCTCGCCTCAACCGTAGAGAAAAAAATGGGCGGAGTTGTTATCAGCCAGTACGGTGCCGTCGACTTCGGCGCCATCACCATTTCCCGACCGGAAGATTCTTTTGCCATCAGGGCATTTACCGTCGGCAAGCCCCGGCTCGGGGTGACGGTAAAAATAACCGACGATAGCGGTCAGGAGACCGGACAAGGCACAGTAGGTGAAGTGCTGGCAAAAGGACCAAATTCCGCATCGGGATACTACCGGGATGCCAAAGCCACACAAGAGACCTGGACTAAAGACGGATGGTTTGCCACCGGAGACCTGGGCAAACTGGATGAGGCTGGAAACCTGACAATCGTCGGCCGCAAGAAGGATGTCATCATACGGGGCGGTCAGAACATTTATCCCAGTGAATTGGAGGGCCTGTTGATTACTCACCCGAGTATTCGCAGCGCCGCCATCGTTGCCATGCCGGATAGTGTGATGGGAGAAAAAGCCTGCGCCTACATTGTACTGAAACAAAAGAAAACGCTAACACTGGAAGATTTAGCCTCATTTCTGAAAAAGAAAAATATCGCCCCGTTCAAGATACCGGAAAGGATAGAGATAATAGATAAGCTGCCAACAATATCTGACGGGCAGAAAGTAGACAAGATGGAATTAGTTCAAGACCTAATGCTGAAACTAAAGCCGGAGGAGACCAGACGGTGAAAATAGACATCTTCGCTCATATTCTACCCCCAAAATACAAAGAGGCTCTTTACCGTGCCAATCCACGCGGCTTTCATTTGCAAAATGTCATCGAGACGCTACCGACACTCTTCAACCTGAAGGACAGATTCCGGATAATGGACAAATTCGAGGGGCTACAGCACGTGGTAACTTTATCCACACCAGCTATCGAACACTTTACCAACCCCCAGCAGGCGGTAGATTTCGCCAGGATGGCTAATGATGAGATGGCAGAAC
>JACQOM010000234.1 GCA_016202525.1 Chloroflexota bacterium
CCACCGACCTTAACATTGGGACTAACTATAACCTGAATAACATCGATATTACCGGACTGGCAGTCAGCGGCAATACTACCAGAGCCAGTCTGCTGGCTGGCAGTACGAGCAGCACCCAGGTCTACATCAGCAACGATAGCGGTACTACCTGGACAAGAAGCCGCCAGAAGCCAACAGGACAGTCAAAAACCGGGGTACTAATGGCACCTGATTTTACCGGCAGCCGCCGGGCTTATGTTGCCACCAGTGGTACTGGGAGCGCCTTTTCTTACACTCAGGATGGCGGAGTTACCTGGCAGCAGACCGGCTTAATCGATACCAGGATTAGCCCGAACGGCATTATCGACCTGGCAGTATCACCCAATTATACCCAGGATAGCACCATGTTCCTGCTCACTTTTGACTCCGACCATATCGAGCACAGCCTGTGGCGGAGCCTGGATAGCGGTAGTAAATGGGAAAGAATACTCACCGGCACCCTGGCTAATGCCGGCAGCCTTAATATGGTCGAGCTTTCGCCGCAATACGGCAGTGGCAGTCAGGTAGTATTCCTGACAGGGACCGGTGGCGGTACTCCTTCAATATGGCAGTCGACAAATAAAGGACAAACCTTCACCCGCCTGAATACTCCCCTACCCATCGATATCTGGACGGCAGCTAATGACAATACCCTGTTCTTCGGCAGCTACGATGGCAGCAACGGACTGGTCTATCGCAGCACAGATGGCGGCCTATCTTACTCTACGAACACGACGGTGGGCAGCCAACCCCTACAGTCTATCGCCATCTCACCCTCCTACGGGCAGGACCACACTCTGCTGGTAGGTAACACCAACGGCTGGATGTTCTGGTCTGAAGATAATAGCAATTCATTTAAACAGTTAGGCCAGCAGCTACCACCTTCCCCTGCCATTCCGGGTAACATGACCGTTGCCTTCGACCCCAAATTCAGCATCAATAAGACCATATATGCCGCCAGCGCCGTCACAACAACCACCACCAGCAAAGAGCGCCTCTACCGCTTCATTATCGGCAAGAGCAATACCTGGGAAAGTATCGATAGCACCCTGCCTGTTGGCACTACACTCAATCAGCTCGTGGCATCGGACAACGGGACACTATATGCCACCAACTCCCAATCGGTAGTTGCCGCAAACCAGAAGGGAGGTATGGAGCGCTCCCTTAACCCGACCTACTCGCTCGGCCCGACTTTTGAAACAGTAACCCGCGGGCTAGATGACGGTGTTACCTTATCCGGACTGTGGCTACAGGGCAGTCAATTATGGTCAATTGATACGCAGAATACCAGGATAATGACTTATAATGATGCTCTGGCGCACCCGGTTACCCTCACTTCACCACTCGACGAAGCAAAGGGTGTCAGCACTGGCAACGTCATACTCGACTGGAAGACATTAAAGGGGGCTACCAAGTACAAATGGCAGCTCAGCTATGATACCGGTTTCTCGGCAGTACCTGCCCAATTCGAGGGCGAGACCACCGGTAGTTCAGCTCGGTTACCCGCGCTTGAAATGGCCACCACTTATAACTGGCGGGTGAGAGCCACCGAGCCGGTGCTCAGTCCGTGGTCAACCAGATGGTCGTTTGCTACCAGTCTCGGTACTCTCGGTACTGCCGTCATTGCCCCCGAACTTTACAGCCCCGAAGCCGGTGCCAGGGGAGTCGCTCTAAAACCGATATTTCAATGGAGCGCCATCGCCGGTGCCGAAGGCTATGAATTAATTGTATCTACGGACCCCTCTTTTTCTAATCCCACCATTCTGAAAATCGGCAATTATGTCCTGCCGGCCACCGCCTGGCAGAGCACCACCAGCCTGGACTACGGCACTACATACTACTGGAAAGTGAGAGGGAGTGGCACAAATAGTTACAGTGCCTGGAGCGCCGTTGGCGCTTTCACCACCGAATCGCCAGCGCCTCCGCCGACCGCACTGTCAGAGCCACCATCACCGGCACCGTTACCCCAAGCTCCAGCGCCAGCACCACCTCCACCACCGCCGCCTCCACCGGCACAATTGCCCGCTCAACCGGCATTCCCTGAATGGACAATATATTTGATTGCGGCACTTCTTTTCGTCATAGTCATACTGCTGATTACCCTGCTGCTGGTAGCTGTAATACGACGGTCGTGACCCTGTTAAGATTCCTGATAGCTTTATCTGAAAAAAGAGGATTTTTCTTGAGTAAGAGAACTAGGTCCCCCGTGATATTTTTCGGTTGGCTGACAGTTTTAGCTGGTGGTTTTATATCCTTATGGGGACAAGGATACGCCTTCTCCGGATTTTCAGCGCTGTTCAAACCCATATCCTCGGAGCTGGGCTTTAGTCGAGCGGTGGCATCTGTTCCTTCTGCCATTGCCAGGCTTGAGGGCGGAATTGATGGACCAGTAACAGGATGGGCTAGTGATAGATTCGGAGCGAGGTGGATAGTCCTTGCAGGTGTCTTCCTTATCGGTTTGGGATTGGTATTGATGTACTTCATAGACTCTCTCTGGGCTTTCTATCTCGTTTGGGGGCTCATACTCGGGATGGGAATCAATGTCGGCACCGGTACGCCGTTAAATAAAGCGATAGCCGACTGGTTCGTCAGGAAGAGGGGATTCGCTTTGAGCATTAAAATGGCGCTCCAAGGGGCTGGTGGAGTGCTGGTACTACCTCTGATTGCCTGGCTTATCGCCACACAGGGCTGGCGGATGACCTGTCTTATCGGTGGAATAGTCATGCTGGTGGCCGGTTTGCCTCTTGCCTGGTTTTCAGTGAAACAACACCGCCCGGAGCATTATGGTTTGCTCCCTGATGGTGCCAAATCCAATAATGACACCGTAAAGACGGATGATATGATAAACAGGGGGATAACATACGCCGCTGAGGTTGAAGAAATAGAGTTTACCCTCCGGCAGGCAATAAAAACACCCGCCTTCTGGTTGTTAATTATCGCCCTTAGCTTCCGTGAGCCGTCGAGCTCACCTCTCAACATTCATATCATCCCCTTTCTAACAGATACCGGAATCGAGCCGCTTAAGGCTGCGGGTATGATGACGACTATCTATGCAGCCAGTATCCCGGCAAGGATAATCGCCGGCTTTCTTGCCGACCGCGTGACAAAAAAGTATTTACGCTTTCTATTCGCAGCTATACTTCTCCTGCAAGCCGCCGGCTTCTTTATCTTCTTATCAAATCAAACTGAAACCATGATTTATTTCTGGTTCGTTCTCCATGGTTTTGGTTTTGGAGCTTCGATAGGTCTGACAACAGCGATAAGGGCACGCTACTTTGGACGGAAAGCCTTCGGCTCCATTAATGGCTTCGCCTCCTTCTTTATGACGCCGGTCGGAATGGCCGCCCCCATCCTTATCGGTTGGGTATATGACACTGCCGGTAGTTATATCGCTGCATTTACCGTAATCGCTGTACTAATTGCCTTTGCCGGAGTGCTTATCACTCTTGCTTCACCCCCTAAGCCACCAGCCCGAATCTCAGACGTCCGTGAAATTGTATGAAAAAAGCTTAACAGTCAGGCAGAATGTTTTGGATACTGCTAGATAAGTTCGTCTCGGTGATATAGAAGGCAATTACCGCATTAAGACAAAACAGGGATTACTTTTCCATCAAAAAGAGACGAATGACTGCTCTTCCAGCAACACATCGGTCACGAACATACGGAACGGCACATGAGTTATCATCAGTGGCAATTTGGTCTCTCTGGCGATAGATGAACCACTGGCGCCGGCCGGAGTAAAGGTGGCTATCTCGCCGGGCTTGATAACTTCCTTAACAGCCTTGCTTCCGGAGGGTAATTCCTCAAACTTATTGATGTTCGTTACCCCGATGATAGCCGGGTCACCGATATGGACCGGGGTCCCATGTGCCAGAGGATATCTAGCCGTAACCAGAATCGATTTTATCGCCTCGTATGAATTCTTAAATATGCGGCAGGAACATATCATCGGACCCTTAAAGGGACCCACCGGGTGGGTCTGCAGATTAGTGAGATGACCGCCGGGAAAACGGTATTGAATGTTAGCCGCTTTCAAGAACGGGTCTAC
>JACQOM010000218.1 GCA_016202525.1 Chloroflexota bacterium
AGACGTCGTGGGTTCGAATCCCATCACCCGCTCCAGAAAGCGAGGAGGTGATAAATGGCATAGTCTAATGAAAGATTCAGCTCATCGAAGATGTCAAAACTGGATTATAATGAGAACTAATCAGTAGCTCAGAAATTAGATGAAAAGGAGAGGGGCAATAATGGCAAAAAAGCTGGACAAATCAAAGCTAAAGGGCGTGGCGAGTCTGACACTGACCCCATTAAAAAAGGACTTTTCTTTAAACGAAGATTCCTGCCGCAAAACAGTTGAGTGGCTAATTAAAAATGAGTGCACATCGATGTGGATACGGGGATGGGTCGGAGAGTGGCCGCAGCTAACGCTGGAGCTAAGCAAGCGGATGTTTGAAGTCTATGCCGAACAGAACAAGGGCAGGGCGCTTATCGGTGCGGGCTGCCACAGCAACAGGACAGCCGAATGCATCGAGCTGGTAAACTACGCCGAGGAAGTAGGCTGCGACTTCGCCTGGATGACGCCTCCCCTGTTCCCTACCTCAAATTCAAACGAAGAGATTTATAACCACTACAAGATGATAGTCGAGAATACCAAGAACATACCCCTGGGCGTCTATAACTCCGGTGGTACGCTTGTTTATATGACACCCAAGCTCATACTGGATATCATCAACCTGAGTCCCCGGTTTGTCGTACTAAAGGACTCGCATAGCTTTTCCAGTCACCAGCTCGGACTATTCAAGCTGGGCATACACAAGAAAGTCGCTTATTATCCAATGTCGGGGAGTATCCTTCCCGGCCTGATACTGGGAGCCGCCGGTCCGATGACGGCCTCGCCTGCCGGTGTGCCACTGTCAGTGAAATTGTATAAAGCATTCCTGAAGGGTGACATGGATAAAGCATGGGAGCTACAACTGGAAATGATCGGAGACCCGCCGCACCTTGGTGCAGTCGGACAGTTCCTGCGGCCTTATGTGATACCGCAAAGAGCCACTGGTATTTCCAAGGCGAGACTCTCGCTGGAGATGGGCATTGACATGGGCCCGCCCGCGCCACCAAATGCCCCGGCCACCAAAGAGGACATCGAGGCGATTAAAAAGAGCCTGGGCTTAGCCAAGAAAAGTCCTGCCAAGCCGAGAGCCGCCAAAGTCAGGGCGTAAGCCTGTGTTTTCTTCCTGAGCGGTCTTATCAGATACCATTCTGAAAGACAGAGACGAAGAACCTGGGTGTGGGGCTAGAGGGAAACCAAGTAGCCCCACACCCTTACCAAGTCCCCACTGAACGGAACGAAGAATACGCACGGAATGACGATGGGCGGTGTTTTCAGGACGGATTTCGCCAGATAGAAACAGGAGGACAGTCTAATACCGAGCAGGGCATAAATGCTGGCTGATAAGGAGGCGGACGACTAAATGAGAATAATCGATTTGACGATGCCTTTGTATGAAGGGATGGGTTACAGTACCATTTATCCTCTGGAGACGCCGTTTAAAATTGAGACCATCGGTACCAGGTGGACAAGACAGATTTTCCACATCAACGGCGAGCCGGGGACACGCCGCATCATGCTATCCGGCGCCGGGGGAGCAGACGGCAAAAAGGCTACGGCTAGCAACATAGTGCTTCAGGATACAGCCATCGTTGACGTCGGACACAAGGGACCAGACGAGAAGGTCACACCTGAGGATGTCGAGAGAGGCTTCGCCAATGCTGATTTCCGGGAGGGAGACGCCGTTATCTTCCGAACCGGCTGGGGTGATAACGAATCATACCGCAAGCTGGGGCAGGACTATGAGTGGTTGAGCCCGACCTTCGGCAGGGATGATACCTTCAAGAAAATGGCGGAGTACATGGGACCCAAGAAGAGCAAGCTCTTCTGCTATGATACGGCAAACTGCCTGGACATGAAGACACGCTACAAGAAGTGGCTGGATATCAAGCCGCGCCCCAAACCATGGCCTTCACCCGAAGCCAAGGAATTTCTCGATAAATGGACAAAAGATGAGACCATGGTAAACCTGGGCAAGCCAGGCGAAATGCTGGGACGGTTGAGCGCCCTCGGCATTACGGCCATCGGTGCGCTGGTCAACTGCGGCGACATTAAAAAGAAACGGGTCAAGCTCATCGCCTTGCCCCTCAAAGTAGACGGGGCAACGCTGGCGCCGTGCAATGTCATCGCCATTGAAGAGCAAAAAAATCCGGCCGAAAAGCAGGGCTGCTCATGCAAATTGCTGATAGCTAGCAATGTTATGTCAACTATATCTGGGCCGCCTGAATATCAGGAAATATCCCGGTGATGCGCCAGCGGCCGCACGATTAGAAGATCTGGTACCCCTGCCGGGACTCGAACCCGAGCACACGGTTTAGGAATCTGTATGCCAGTATATCACGATGAGGTATTACGCTCAAATTAGAACTAATTTACCAACCGAGGAAATATGGTTTTGAGCGTGATGTATCAATCAACGATAGACCGTTTCGTTTCTTCCGTTAGCTTTTTGTTAGCTGTTTTAGGCTCCAATTTGAGCCCTTTCACTTTATAAAATGACGAACTGTTTGGGGCAGATTCTGGCCACTGTTGCGATAGGTCTTAGAGCCGCTACGATTCAAATCCAGCCCGGTAGCCCAAGTATTTCAATATATAGAACCTTTAGAGCTGAATTTTCCTTTGCCTGACGTCCTATTTTGATAAGCATCGAGATGCGGGCCGGTGTGATTTAGTTCGAACTTCCCTCACTTGGCCGAAAATATTTGCTTGCTAAATTGGCGTTTTCTTGATATTCCTCAGTTCGATGAGTATCATATATCCAAAATACGATAGTAGCGGTGCGTTTGCCGTTGCTGTCGCTCTTCGCCAGCATGGAATTTACGAAAAGGAGGTACAATATGGCTGTTGACCTATCTAGCGAACGGAAACTAGGTCGGCTACGTATCTGGAACATTGTTGTCGGGTTGATTCTCGCAGTGCAAGCGATCCT
>JACQOM010000215.1 GCA_016202525.1 Chloroflexota bacterium
AACAGTTTAATCAGACCTTGGCGGGAAATACACATCATAAGTCTTCTTGCCGCTAACGTCCCGTCTCGTGAAGTTCGCCGTATAAACTATATTTCCATTAATGTCTTTGGCTACGATTTTGTACTTCGGTAAGATTCCTATTTGTTCAAATATCACTTCTCCTCTGGAAGCAGCCTTACCGATTAGCTTGTCAAAAAAGAATATCTGGAACGTCTCATCTGTTTGGTTGTGTACTCGAATAGTTAGCATGGGTTCGCAAGCGACGAGAGCAAGAGACAGAATCACTAGAAAAAGCAACAGGAGCGCGATTCTGGCTATTCTAACAAATGATTTCATGATGGCCCTCACTTCAGACCATGACTTCACTGCCATTGTTGAAAACCACTTCCATTGATTGGGTAATAACGGTCTGCGTACTCATTAGCTCGTATTTCACTTGGCCGCAGGTCGTGTGGCAACGACAACTCCACAATGTACTCTATATACCAGAAGGTGACCTTGTCCCCAAACTGGCTTTGTTCCGAGTGGTGAAGTGACTCATGCGCTACTGTCCAAGTAAACACCTCGGAAGTAGTTTGAATGTCGGTACGAATGAAAATAGACCCGAAGAGGGACATGGCAGGAGTGTTAAGGGTCTTCATTAAGACGGACATGGGGCCTTCTCTAACCAGGCTTAGCTGGACTGGTTCATCGAAACTTACCTCTCCGCGCATGTCGGGCCAGTAGCTTATTGTTTGCGTAGGAAGGTCAATATCAACAATATTGAATGTTATTTCTGAATCTGTCATGTGTTTTGTATACTGATCCTCTCGCTCTTTGAGTTGTTCCCATTCTAGCCGTGTCTCCGCCCAATCATGTATCATGACATCGAGTGCCGAACCCGGGCTGACCCCGTCTTCTCCTTCAAGTAACTCCAGCACGTAATCCTCATTTTCAAATTCCACTATTCTGCCACTCGGGTCAGTGTATTTCAAGGGATTATTAAGCACGTAAGAATAACGATTCAGGGTCTGTGGATTGCTGAAATTCTGAACGATAGAATCAGGAGAAACAAACCTCCCTATCTCCGCATCATAGTATCTAGCTCCGTAGTAATAAAGCCCGGTATCATCCAGTCTTTGGCCGGTAAAGAGCTTATCCGTGGGCACAGAGCCGGACAGGGTCTCGCCAAACGGAGTGTACTTCATGGTGGAGCCTACCTGAGTGCCGTTGTCAGATGTCACCAGGGAAGTCCCCGTCAGGTGGTCCTGGTGGAGGTAGCGCAGGGTCGCGTTTTGGCTCATGGCAACCAGCCTGTCTCCCAGATAATAGTAGGAGGTGTTTGCCGAAGTGCTTAAGTTTACCTCCAAATACCTGTTTACGTAAAGGATGGTCTCGCCATTTTCAACCTTTTTAACCCGGTTACCGTCACCGTCATATACGAAGGTGGCGGTGCTGTTGCCAGTGGTGATGCTTACCGGACGGTTCTCAACATCCCAGGTGATATTGTCAGAGCCGCGGGCAAGCATATTGCCGTTGTCATCATAGGTATAGTTGTCCGAGCCTACCGATGTCACGGCGTGGGGTTTGGTCCCGTAGCTGTAGGAGGTGCCGTTATGGCTGGCAATATTGCCTATCTTGCCGTAGGTCCAGTTATCGCTGTAGGGGCCGGTTACGGAGGTGAGCCTGTCCAGGAAATCATAGCCGAAGGTCTCCGTTTGTGACGCCAGGACATCTTCACGCTGGTAGAGGTTGCCGCCGGCATCCCAGGTATGTCTGGTGTCCTGTAAAGCCGTACCACCTCCTGAAGACGCTGTCTTTATCTCCCAGAGACGCCCGTAGTAGCCGCCGGTGGTATCATAAGAACCGCCCACGTCCCAGTAGCCGAAGGTAGTCTTCAGGCCGTTGTTGAAATTGATGTCGGTGGGCTGTGCCTGGTTGTTGTAAAGGGTGCTGGTCACCAGGTTTCCGGCAACGGTACCGGAGAGTGAATAGGGCAGGCCGCGCCCGTTATGGGTCTGGCTGACGTTCTCACCGGTAGGGTAGATGACATTGGTCAGCCGTTTGTGGATTTTCCCCGCCATAATCACATTAAACAACATTATATTCGCACTGTGAAGAACTATGTAAGACACTTGCTAACACTTATCTAGTGTGATATAATCCCAAATAAGGCATCACGTAAGGGAAGACATGTGTATGGCGAAAAGAACCAGAAAACCTCCGGTCAAACCTGAAAAACGGCTTGAATGGCTGCACAGGGTTGATAACGAAGGCGAGACTCTGGTCCATATTTCCGAATCTGACGGTTTCGACATCAGAACCGTCAGGAAACAAATCGAGGCTGCTCGACTCGAAAGGGATGTACAACGCGCGAGAACTGAAGTACTCCGCGACACGCTCGTTGCTCATTATCATGACTTGCTCGAAACAGTCCAGAGCATCGATAAGCAAATATCGGATTATGGAGTGGTCTCTATGGGAAAAGAGCAACCTCTGATGTTTGGGCTGCAGCAGCACATGCCCAGGTCACCACTTTGGGAAAATCTAAGGAAATGGAATCGGACCGTTACCGAGCTAAACGATTTACTTCAGGTGATTCCAAACAAGATAAGAGAAGTTATTGAGACGGACGGTAGACTGAACAGAATCGCTTCATATGGTGCGGGTGGGGTAACCAGCGTGGCCGTCGAAGTGCTCGTATTTCAGATGAAGGCATGGGCTCGCGATTGGCAAGGACTGCATATGCAAGATGACATTCATGTCGAAAGGACGCCCGAGGGCAAGCTAAGAATGAGATATGGTTTCGCCAGTTTCGGAGAGTTAGAAGATGAAGGCTCGGTCGAAGTAATCAAGGCGGTATTAACCGATTTGGAACCTAAATTGAGATTATCTCCAGAGTATTTAGAACTGGGAAAGCTCTACGGCAGGCTTCGACGGCTCGGAATAGCGATCAGGGAGGTTGTCACTCTTATTCGTTTGAGAAGAATAGTTCCGGGTAAGTGCAAGTACTGTCCATTATGATTTTATGGTAGGGAGGGATTAAGGAATGAAAGCAGCTATTTATGCCAGAGTTTCCTCGGATAGTCAGGATGTCGACCTCTCGATTTCCGCTCAGCTTAGAGCGGTGAGGGATTATGCCACCAAACATGAGTACGAAACCGTTCGCGAATATGTTGACGAGGCTGAAAGCGGACGCAACGCTTCAAGACCGGCTTTTCGAGAGATGATAGCTCTAGCCAAAACAAAGAATCCACCTTTCTCGGCAATACTGGTATGGAAGTTAAATCGCTTCTCTCGAAGCCGCGTCGATTCCGTTACCTACAAGACTCTTTTGAAGAACAAGGGAATCAGAGTCATTTCGATAAATGAACACCTGGATGAAAGTCCTTCAGGCCAACTTCTTGAAGGAATAATCGAGTCTGTCGATGAGTTCTACAGCGCCAACCTCGGTCAGGATATCAAACGAGGCTTGAGAGAAAATGCCGCCCGGGGATTCTACAGTATCGGTAGAGCTCCTTACGGCTTCCATAAAGCGCCGGTCAGGGATGGAGCAAAGACTCGTTACAAACTGGAGCCGGACCCGGAAGAATCAATATCTATGAAAGTCATTAGCAGGATGTTCGGCATGGCGTTGAAAGGGATCGGCTGCAAACAAATTGCCGTGACGCTGAATCGGGAGGGTTTCCTGACCAGTACCGGTGAGCGCTGGGGAAAGACCACCGTGCATAAAGTTCTCACCAACGAGGCCTACTGTGGCACTCTGGTATTCGGAGGCAGGCCCGGCCACGCCGCAATCCATAGCTCGGAGCCGCCGGTGCGCGTCGAGAATGCCTGGCAACCCATTATCGACAAAGATACTTTCAGACAGGTACAGAGCGTAATGTCCAACAACGCCCCGAAGGCGGTCCATCCCAGAATTGTCCCCAGTTTCTATCTTCTTAGCGGTATTCTTTTTTGCGCCTGCGGCAGTGCAATGGTAGGTCGCAGCGCAAAGTCACATCGATATTACTATTACACCTGCAATCGAAACTCCAAACAGGGCAGAGAAGCCTGTGAAGGCAAAATACTACCGAAGGAGAAAATTGAGCGACTGGTTATTGACCAGATAAAGAGCAAAATACTTGTCTCAGAAAGTCTTGAACAATTAGTAGTTTTGGTGAACGCAGAACTCGATGCCGGACACACCATAGTCAAAGAGAAGATGGACAATATCGACATCGAGCTTCACGAGGTGGAAAACAGGCTGACCAGTCTTTATGATGCTCTTGAAACGGGAAAACTCGTCCTGGATGACCTCGCTCCCAGGATTAAAGAATTGAGGACCAAGCAGAACGAACTAAGTAAAGCTCGAGTACTGGCCGAGGCAGAAATGACGTTACAGGGCTGTCAGCAACTCGATATTGATGCTGTTCGCTCTTATGCTGCCGACCTTTGGAAGGTTCTTGAAGAAAGCGAAGTTGCTCAAAGAAAGGCTTTTCTGAGGTCGTTCGTCAAGAAGATAGTGGTTGAGAATGAGATGGTGAAGCTATATTACAAGGTTCCAGTGCCTCCGGATGGGAAAAAGATGGAGGCCGTAGGAGTTCTGCCTATTGA
>JACQOM010000216.1 GCA_016202525.1 Chloroflexota bacterium
CCCCCGCTAAACTCTTTTAGGTCCTTTTCCAGCTGGTTCTGATACTTTTTAAGCTTTTCGCCGGTGGCCGGCTTAGCCCTGGTTTGAGAACGCTGGCCCTGTTTTACCCATTTCTTGAGTACGAAATAGATTACTCCGCCACCAAGCAGTATGGCTGCAAAAGGTGCAATCCACGCCATCAAATTGAAACCTTGCTTGGTGGGTGCTGCCAGTACCTTTTCTCCGTATTTACTGACAAAGAACTGGAAAATCTGTTCCTCTGATTTACCCTGGTCCACTTGCTGCTGTATCAAAGAGGTCATTTCCACCTTGGTCTCGCAGTCACAGTCACTCACCAGCATGGTGCAACCGCACTGACAGACGAGCTGTTTGGCAACATCGTTCACTGTAGCGGCAAAGACTCTAGCCGGATAGAAAGAAAGCAATACCACCAGCAGCCAGATACCGAGCTTACTTTTGAATCCCATCCTATTCCTCCTTATCCTCCTGCGTTCTGGTTGGAGTCGGGGCTTTTTGCCTTGACGACTCAGGCCAAAAGGCAATCAGCCCTCCTATAGTAAATATTAACGCTCCAATCCATATCCAGTCAACCAGCGGGTTGACCAGAACCTTGAAGGCAGCAGTGTTATCCTTATCATCTGAGCCAACCAGGATGACATATAAATCCTCACGTAGAGTAGCGCGGATGGCTACTACCGTTAGCGGTTGTTTAGAGTTATCGGCGCTCTGGTAAAAATATTTCTGCGGGGTTAATGTGCCCAGCAGTTCGCCTCCGTTCGAGACAGACATGGTAGCGCTAACCACCTCTTTACTCTCGGTCGGGAAACTATTTAAGTTTTCATAGGTGAGGGTATAATTATTGATGCTCATCGACCCCCCGGGTTTGAGGGTGGCTTCTTTGGTTACATCATAAATAGATGAGCCGGCGACGCCAATAGCGATGAGAACAATGGCGATATGAACGATATAGCCGCCATAGCGGGGGCGGTTAGCGCCAATCAAGTTCCAGAAAGCCTTCAGGTAATTCTCACCTCTCATGCGGTGGCGGGCTCTGGTGCCGCGGAACCACTCATAGAATATGGTGGAAAGGACAAAAATAAATGCCGGGAAGGCGATAAAGGAAGCCAACTCCCTGATTCCCGCAATGAGAAGGACTATAGCAAGAACTATCGCCACTATCAGTGGCCAGAGGAAGTTGCGGACCAGGTTTCTAACCGATGCCCGCCGCCAACCGATGAGAGTGCAGATGCCGGCAAGCAGAATAATGGCCAGGAAAATAGGGGCATTCACTTGATTGAAAAAGGGAGCGCCAACGGTGATTTTGGTGCCGCGTACTGCTTCGGAGAGGATGGGGAAAACCGTGCCTACAAAGATAGCAAAGGCGGCTCCGACTAAAAGTAGATTATTGAGCAGGAAGGTGCTCTCCCTGGAGACCAGAGATTCCATCTCCGACTCTCCGTGTACTTCTTCACTGCGCTGGTAGAGCAGGATTAACGAGCCGAAGAGGGTTATACCGATAAAAGTCAGAAAGAAGGGTCCTAAGATAGAATCAGAGAAAGTGTGAACCGAGGAAAGGACACCGCTGCGGGTCAGAAAAGTACCGAATATTGACAGGGCGAAGGTCAGAATCATCAGCACCATATTCCAGACCTTGAGCATTGCGCGTCTTCTTTGCATCATGATGGAGTGCAGGAAGGCGGTAGCGGTCAGCCATGGCATCAGTCCGGCACTTTCCACCGGGTCCCATGCCCAATAGCCGCCCCAGCCCAATTCGACGTATGCCCACCAGGCACCGACGAGGTTGCCGAGTCCAAGAAGAAGCCAGGGCAGAAGTGTCCATCTTCTTATGCTTATTATCCACTCATCGCCGAATCTTCTAGTCAGCAAAGAAGCGATGGCAAAAGCAAAGGGAACGGTAAAGCCAACATAGCCACCCAGCAGGAGTGGCGGGTGCAGTATCATTCCTGGATTCTGGAGCAATGGGTTAAGTCCCTGGCCATCGGCCGGAGTGAAAGAAAGTGTGTGGAATGGATTGGCTACCGAGACTAACAAAATAAGAAAGAAAGTCTGGGTGATCATGGTAATTGCGGTCGCATAAGGTACCAGCTCCTTACCAATATCTCGCTTTTGGAGGACTACTATAGTAGCAAATAGAGAAAGGAGCCATGCCCAGAACAATAGAGAGCCGTCATTACCGGCCCATAAAGCGCTGAGGAGATAGGTCAGAGGCAGGTCACGGCTGGTGTACGAAGCGACATATTCAAAACGGAAGTTGTGGGTAACTAGAGCATAAACCAGAATTATTGTCGCTATGGACATCAGTCCAAAGGTAGCCAGCAAGCTATTTCTGGCACTTTCAGATAAGCCCGGATTGTTACTCCTTGTCCCGAATACAAAAGCAATAGCCGAATAAACTGAGGTTACCAGTGCCAGGAACAGAGCAATATAGCCTAAATCTGCCATAAATTACTTTCTACAACACTACAGCAATTGAGGTTTACTGTTGAGGTTCATATTTGGAGGGGCATTTCGGCATCACTGTGCTTGCCTGAAAAGTGCCGTTTGAATTAAGGCGGCCCTCAACGACAACATCCACCCCAGCTTTAAAAGTATCGGGGACAACTCCTTGATAAGTTACCGGCAGGCTGTTGTTACCTTCGACAATAGTGAATTTTAGTGTTTTGCCTAAAGTCCCCTGCTCGATAGAGCCAGGAACGACCTGCCCTTTTACCCGTAGAGTACCGTCATAGGCTTGAGTTCCCTGTGCCATCAGTTCACTGACGGTATAATAATAGGTCGCCGAACTCTGGAAACCCATATAGCCCAGGTAGCCAATGGCCAGAAATATGATTATGCCTCCAATGAGGAATTTTTTCTTTTTAAGCACCATTCACTCCATTATATAATCTTGGGAAGAACTAAAGAAGTCAATCTCCAGAACCTAATTATACATTTTAACTGACAGGAAAAGCAAATAAATAGTGGTAAACGTACTCCATACTACCATGGGGTATAAGCCCATGTCAAGCGTGCTATTTAGTTGTAAGCTGTATAACATACGGAATTCCCTAAGGGGGGGAAAAATCAAATTCTTAACTTCCCCCCTTTCTTCGCGGCTGGTGTGCACAGCCGTGTTAGGACGATAGTTGATGGCAGGCTTTGCAGGTGTCGCTGGTACGGCCGGTATGGTCATTAGCGCTACCAGGCCCTGGTAAACCCGCGCCGCCGGGTGCACCAACGCCAGGTCCGCCCACCGTATGACAACCAGAGCAACCCGGGGGCGTTGCAGCAAATAGGGCCTCATGCATCGCCTTCGGTGCTTTAGGTGCTGTGGCTGGTGTCGTTGGCGTAGTTGGTGTAGTTGGCGTAGTTGGTGTAGTTGGCGTTGTCGGTGTCGTCGGTGTCGTCGGTGTCGTCGGGGCTGCCCCGCCACCGCAAGAGACGGCCAGTAATGCCAACCCGAGTACCAACATTCCGGCTACGATGTACCAAATTGTCTTCTTTTTCATTCTCATTCTTTTAACCTCCTTTGATTATAGCATGTGTAATTTGATGGGAAGAGGAGGCTTCTTGCTTTAGCTAAGCCTCCCCTCCCGAATCATTTTCTTCTTGTCTTCTCCAGTATCTACTTGAGAGCAGCAATTGAAGCGTCGATTATGGCGCTGACAAAGGCCGGGTTATGTATGCCTTCGCTGCCATCGCCATGGACCAGGAAGTAGTTCCAGCCGACTTTCACCAGGGCGTCAGTAGCCGGAAGTAGAACGGCTGTGCCGTCTTTGGTAATACTACCCAACTGGACTTCAGCCTCGGCCAGTGACATGGTGTGAGACGCTTCGCCGGCCGGTTTGTAGGTGAAGGTTACCGGTTTTTTGAACTTGATGATAAAGCC
>JACQOM010000217.1 GCA_016202525.1 Chloroflexota bacterium
CCCTGGGCGGTCTCAGGTCCTTATTCATCCTGAGGATAATCTCTCTTTCCTCAAGCCATTGCTTGAACTCCATCTCCGGGTCTTTAACACCCAACTCATCCATCGCCCGGCGCCGGGAATGAATGCCGGACTGAATCAAAATCTGCTCATTAGCAACCAGTTTGGCTAAGTCCTGCGGCAGCACGGGACCCCACACCACCCTCAAGCGATTCTCCCCGAAGCTCTCATTGCGGTATTTTTCGAGGAGCTTGAGGACCAGCCGGTTCCGCTGGTTGTAGACAGCCGTCCGGATAATCCTCTTCCGCTTCACTTTTTGCAGCAACGGCTGTAGCTCAATCTCCAGGGCGACGCCGGACAAATCCCTTTCAGTGCCACCGAAGGCAGCCCGGGGCGATTCCGAGACATCATGCAGGATACGGTACAGCAGATTGATGTAATCGATGTGGAGATTGACGCCACCGCCCTGTAGCAAATCGAGCAAATAGGCTTTAGCGTCCTCAGGGATATTCCACACTGCTCCCGGCCTGACGGCGATATCCTCGGACTCCTCCACACTCTCCAGGACAGCGATGGGATTACCCGATAGCTCCAGTATTTTGGAGAGCTGGGATGTCGCCCGGTTCAGCTCCCGCTGCGGCTCGATAATCTGTGACAGGTCGCTGGTGCCCCAGAACTTCTTCGGCTCTCTCAGGTTCGGGTAAACGATGAATGGTATAAAGCCGTAAGGATTAGGCTTCTTCTCCACCCGGGCGTTATCAATCCATAATTCAAAGTCCCGGGCTGTCCAGACCTCGAGGACGCTGGCCGTTTTCTCTTTAGCTTTCACTTTGTAAAGACTGGCAACCATGTCGGCAGGCAGACTGTACTTCGAGGCAATTCGCCATACCCGGGAGGTGTTGTCGCCCGCCCACCAGGTATAAATACCCTGAATATCCGGAGCCGTAATCCGGATACTTTTTGTCTCGGTGTCCCAGAGCACTTTATAGCAGGCATCACCGAGGATGGCGCAATCAATCTCGGTCTCAAAATCGAGCTGCTCCAGGTTGTTCTCCGTGTACACCTGCTCCAGAACCGATTCCGCCTGCTGAGCTCTGGCTTTAGCTTCGACTGAGTCCTCCACAGGGTCGACGGCAAAACTGACGCCGGACATCAAATATGAGGTAACCTTATCGATGAAGACCTTGGCATAGTTAAAAGTCAGCCGTTTCTCGCCCCGCCTCTCTCTCGCTCGTCCTGAGCCTGTCGAAGGACCCTCCCAGTGGAGGCCATGGTAAAAATCGAGCAGTTCCTTGTATCCTCTGATTCGTTCCGTATCCCGCTTCGTTAATTCTGAGGGGGTGAATTCATCTGTCATTTGTTTTATCCCTCCGGTAATCTTCGTCAGCCTTCGTTAGTTTTGTTTTTCCAGGCTCAGTTCTCCGATTTTTAGTCTCGATTCGTTTTCGTTTTTGGGGAAAATTATTTTTTTGGAAAACGAACCCGGTTTTGCAGTCGTGCAGGGTGGGGAAAAGCAGAGCATTGCCCATCATACGGGTCTAGCCATGCCATGCTCTTTGCGCCCTCAAATCCCGCTGCACGGTCCGCTCGCTGATGCCGAACATCTCAGAAAGCTCCTTCACCTTCTTACCTTCTTTAATATGCAACCTGACCATCTCCCTGGCGCGCACCCTTTTCAACCAGCGCTGCTTACCGCCGGGTTCGTCATAAATACACCTGGGGAACGGGCAGTTAAGGCAGGAACCAGCCAACTCACAACCCTCATCATGGTACTGGCAATACTCCGGGGGTAAATCCGACTTAACATTCGCAACTTCATCGCTCTTTTCCAATTCCATATCGCATTCTCCAACGCCGTATCGCACTCCAACACACATCTCGCATCCTCATCTCCGCACTATATTAGAACACTTGTTCTGATAACGTCAATGGTGTTTTGTCGTGGTTTGGATATATGAAAATCCGCCTTCGGTTCAATCGTATCTCACAAGGAATTTGAACGAAACATAATGTGGTATAATACTGAGAAAACGAAGAGGAGGGCACTGATGGCAAGGAAAAAGTCAGTAAGACCCGAGTTTATTGCCGCGGCAATATTTATTGGCTTTATCGTATTTGGGCTAGTTTCAAGCTGGTGGAAGACCCACTCTGCGATCGGATGGGCGATTATTGTGCTTCTACTCGCTACATTATCCTTCCTACTGTATAAGAAACCTGAATTTCGAAGATGGGTATTACAGAAGAGCAAAATCACAACCGAAAAAATCGTATATGAAGTTGGCGAGCCCCCACGAGAACAGGTTCCAGCCCGCATTTATCGTGCAGTTATATCCAGAGCTAGAGGACGTTGTGAAAACCCTGAATGCAATAGCAAAGTTAAGCCTGTAATTCATCATATAGATCGAAATAATAAGAACAGCTCTGATATGAGGAATTTAATCGCTCTATGTCCTAATTGTCATAGTAATGTACATAATAAGAATAAGTTCGAATTTAGCCAGCTTAGACAATTTGTACAAATTAGTTACAATCGGCAAAAGAAGCCAGAAGGGGCATAACTTTAGGCTATTCAGTTTGAGAAACAGGGAGTCCAAGAGTGACCTCCGCCCCTCTTTCTTTTCTTAAGGATTCCTGAGGCATTCATCGTGGTTGTCAACATTACGCATGACAAAAACATTACCCCGCCGCTCAAAGGTCATGCGGTACTTAACATCGACATAGGCTTCAAAAACCCCTGGAGCACTCTCTACCGGGTGGCTGCGCAGCCCCGGGTGCCGGAAATCGGTATCAAGAAAACTCAAGGCCTTTTTTACCTTCTTTCGTATCTGCAAAGGCAATAGCCCGTACTGACGGACGAACCGAGGTGAGTATTCGATACTCACCTATTTGGCTGCCTTTCCCTTATTTTTAGCCGTCTTTTTAGCTTCTCTATCTAGAAAGGCAATACCCTCTTCAAAGGTAGCAAAACTGTGAACCCGGCCGGCGCGGATATCTTCGTCGGCTTCTTTCTCACCCTCTTGCCAGCGTTTGGTCCAGAACCATGCCTGGTCTTTGTCAACCAGCTTCTTAACTTTGAGCACTATCTCACCGCTGCGCACCCGGACATCCAGAAAGTCGCCCTCTTCTATCCCAAGCTCCCGCCTTACCGACTGCGGTAGCGTTACCTGAGATTTCTTGCGTACCTGAACCAGCTCTGACATAGTTTTCTCCTACAATCTAACATTCCAACTATCTAACCATAGATTATCGTTTGACCGGCTAAATGTCAAGACGGCCGTTAATCATCCTGTCATTCCCGTGAAAACGGGAATCTGGTCAACCCACCCCACCTGGATTCCGTGTCAAGCACGGAATGGCAAAGAGAGACGGATTGCTTCGCCTCCCGTTTCCTTCGACAAGCTCAGGATGAATCCGTACTCGTTCCGATTATCGTCAGCCCCACTCTGAGATTTCTCGTCGTCCTTCCAAATAAGGGCTCCTCTAGAATGACATTCGAGGCAAGACCCAATGAGAAGGCTTAATCCTTTGCTAACATTCCGACCCGTGCTATAATGCCTTTAGTTAGTAAACTCATCTTCACTACACAACTATGCAAGCCCGAAAAATGACCACAAAGAAAAGGATATTTATTGCCGTTATCGGCGGTCAGGACTGTTCCCCGGAGGAAGACAAACTGGCGGAACAGGTAGGCCGTGAACTGGCAAAGCAGGGAGTTGTCCTGGTCTGCGGCGGACTGAGCGGAGTTATGGAAGCCGCCTGCCGTGGTGCCAGCGCCGAGGGCGGACTCACTATCGGCATTCTCCCCGGGGACAATACTCAGACAGCCAATCCCTATGTCCAGATTCCCATCGTTACCGGCATGGGCTATGCCCGCAATATTGCCGTAGTCAAAACAGCCCGGGCGGTTATCGCCGTCGGCGGCAGCTACGGCACCCTCTCCGAAATAGCTCACGCCCGGCAAAGCGGTATTCCCGTTATCGGCCTGAACACCTGGGCATTATCCCGGAATAACCAGCCGGATAACTCGATTATCCCGGCCCGGAATGCGGCCGAGGCAGTGAATAAGGCGCTGGATTCAATTAAAAATAAGTAGCCCACCGCTTCAAATCAAAGAGAGGAAAAGTGCCAGCTACCATCAAAAATGTTAAAGCCGGAGAAATCCTGGACTCCAGAGGCAACCCGACGCTGGAAGTTGAAGTCGGGCTAAGCGATGGCATAACGGGTCGGGCGGCAGTCCCCTCCGGAGCCAGCACTGGCAAATATGAGGCGGTGGAACTGCGCGATGGCGGCCCCAGATTTAACGGCCTGGGTGTCCTCCGCGCTGTAAAGAATGTCAACCAGGACATCGCCCAGGCCATCACCGGAATGTCAGCCAAGGACCAGGCAGCTATCGACCACAGGCTAATCGAGCTTGACGGCACCCCCAACAAATCACGCCTGGGAGCTAACGCCATTCTCGGAGCATCCCTGGCCGTAGCCCAGGCCGCCGCTAATTCGAGCCACATCCCGCTATATCGCCACCTGGGCAAGTCGAACACTCTGCCAGTACCGATGATGAACATCCTTAATGGAGGCAGGCATGCCGCCAATTCCACCGATTTCCAGGAGTTCATGGTCGTGCCCTGTCCCCAGCAAGGCAGCTTCCGCCACGCCCTGCAGATGGGAACCGAAGTTTACCATGCCCTGAAAAAAGTGCTTAAAGACAAGGGGCTAAATACCAATGTCGGCGATGAAGGCGGTTTTGCCCCTACCCTATCATCGAATAAACAGGCAATCGAAGCCGTTTTAGCGGCGATTGAAAAAGCCGGCTACCAGCCGGGCAAGGAATGCTTTATCGCCCTCGACCCGGCCGCCAGTGAATTTTACCGGGATGGCAAATATGTCCTCTCCCGGGAAGGTGTTTCACTGAGCACAGCTGAAATGGTAGAATATTATAGTAAATGGGCCGGCAGCTACCCCCTTATCAGTATTGAGGACGGTATGGCCGAGGATGACTGGGAAGGCTGGCAGCTGCTGACGCAAACGTTGGGTAATAAAATTCAACTGGTCGGTGACGACCTCTATGTCACCAATGTCGACCGTTTAACTAAAGGCATTAAGCTGAAAGCATCTAATTCCATTCTTATCAAACTCAACCAAATCGGAACTCTCACCGAGACCATCTCTGCCGTCGAAATGGCAAAGAAGGCTGGCTGGACAGCCGTGGTCAGCCACCGCTCCGGTGAGACCGAGGATACCTTCATCGCCGACCTAGCAGTCGGCCTGAACACCGGACTGATTAAAGCCGGCGCTCCCTGCCGCTCCGAGCGTACCGCCAAGTATAACCGACTGCTCAGAATTGAAGAGGAACTGGGGAGCAAAGCCAGGTTTGCCGGCATAGAAGCCTTCCACAACCTGAAAAGAGCGGGCAAATGACGCAGATTATCCCCGGCGTTCATCAGCTACCGATACCAATCCCTCGTAATCCTCTGGGCTACACCAACACCTATCTGCTTCAGGGCGATGGTAAACATATCCTCATCGATGCCGGCGTCAATACTGAAGAGGCTCTGGAATCCATGCGAGAGCAACTGGGTGAAATCGACGTCGACATTAAAGATATCGGGCAAATCATTATCACCCATGCCCACCACGACCATTACGGTCTGGCCGGCCGGCTGAGGGAGCTTTCAGGAGCTAAAATTGCCCTGCACTACATAGAGAAAGACCTGCTTACCTCCAGGTACGCCAATATGGAAGAAGCCATGCGCCAGAATAAACAGTGGTTGCGCAGCAACGGGATGCCAGCCAACGGACAGCCCCGCTACACCTTCGCCGGAAGGCAGAGATTTGCCGAACCCACTTTACCCGATATTACCCTGCGCGGCGGGGAAACAATCTCCAACGGCGTCTTCGAGCTGCAGGTACTGTGGACGCCGGGACACTCGCCGGGGCACATCTGTTTATACGAACAGTCCCAAAAGATTTTATTCGGAGGAGACCATGTCTTACCGGTTATCACGCCCAATGTCAGCCTGCAGTCCCCGTCCGGCGATAATCCGCTGGGTACTTTTCTAAACTCCCTGAATATGGTAAAACAATTAGAGGTCGGCCTGGTCTTGCCGGCGCATGAACACCCTTTCACCGATTTATCCGGAAGGGTCGATGAAATCCTGCAACACCACGAAAAAAGGAATTCGGAAATCCTGCAGGCGGTAAAGACCGAGCCCAGGACAGCCTATCAAATCTCCGGTGAAATCACCTGGATGCCGGAGCTGGGCGGGGTCAGATTTAAGAACCTGGAGCCGTGGGACCAGAGGGCGGCCGTGGCGGAAACACTGGCACACCTGGAAGCAATGAGAATCGGTGGCAGGCTGAAGAAAGCCCAGCAGGATAGTCTTATCTACTACCGGTCTGCCTGATATAGTGAAAACAACCGAATACAAATAGAATCATAGAATAGCGAATTTAAGAAAATTCGAGGAGGTAGAAAATGGCGACCAAAATCGGGATTAACGGCTTCGGGCGAATCGGCAGGTTAACCTTCAGGTCGATTAAGCAGTATCACAGCAGCGACCTTGACATAGTTGCCGTCAACGACCTCGCCGATACTAAGACCAATGCTCACTTATTGAAATGGGACAGCAACTACGGCGCCTACCCGGGCAAAGTAGAAGGCAGCGGCGATTCAATCACAGTCGACGGCAAGAAAATAAAGGTCTTCTCACAACGTGACCCGGCTAGTATCCCCTGGCGTGACTGCGGCGCCGACATCGTCATCGAATCAACCGGCCTGTTTACCGATGCCGCTAAAGCATCCGCCCATCTCAAGGGCGGCGCTAAAAAGGTTCTTATCTCCGCCCCGGCCCGCAATGAGGACATCACTATCGTCCTCGGCGTCAACGAGGAGAAGTACATTCCAGCCAAGCACAATATCATTTCCAACGCGACCTGCTACTCCATCTGTATTGCTCCGGTGGTCAAGATACTGCATCAGAACTTCTCTGTAAATAAAGGACTGATGACCACCATTCACGCTTTTTCCAACGACCAG
>JACQOM010000231.1 GCA_016202525.1 Chloroflexota bacterium
CATGGCAGGGCGACCTGCATCGACTTAAAGACGTATCCCTTAGGGGCTTTACCGTCCTTCTGGTACTGCTCGGCCATCTTCTTTGCCCTCCCCTCGGCGGTGGCGCGGTCATGTCCGAGAACGAAGAACCGTCCGCAGCAGCAGGGACCTTCGGCCAGGTGGGCGTCATGCCACTCATAAGGGGCATCATCCCGGTAGAAAGTAGCTGTGGGATGACAACCTCCACAGGCGCAGGTCATGGCTAATAGCGCCTCCTCGGTCTTCTTTTCGAAACTTACATCCATTTTCCCCATGATATCCTCCTACTAATGTTCAGTCACTTTCTCAGGTAGTAATCTTTTTCTGTTCAGATATATTGTGGCGGCTACAGAAGCAACAAAGATAAGCAGCGCCACTAATTGGGCCTGCTGCAGCCCCCAGAAGATAATGTTTTCCTGCCGGACAAAGGTCAGTATGAAGCGTCCCAGAGCGTAGAGTGAAAGGTAGCTCAGGAATACCAGGCCATCTGTCTTGAAGCGGCGGCCAAGCCATAAGATTATAAGCAGAGACATTGTATTCCAGAGGATTTCATATACCGGGTAGGGGTGAGTAGGGAAGCCACGCAGGTCGGCTGGTATGAAAGCGTTGGGATGGACATAGATAAAAGCCCAGGGGACATCGGTAAGCCCGCCGTAGGCATCTCCATTGATAATACAACCAATTCTGCCAATCATTTGTGCGGTAAGTAATCCCGGTGCCATCGCATCTACGAGGCGGGCGAGCGGCAGGTGTCTTTTTCTGGCGTAGATGATGACGGCTAATCCTCCTCCGGCTATGCCACCCCATATGGCTAGACCTTGAAAGTGCAATATCTGCGATGGGTTGCTCAGGTAATAGCCGATGTTATCGATTACATGGAAAAGCCTGGCTCCCAGAACTCCGGCAACTACTACCCAGAGAGCCAGAGAATAGATTTCGTCGGCTACTATTCCTTTTTTCTGGCCCCGGCGTACTGTTATCAGCACAGCCGCAATTACAGCCAGCACTATCGCCAGGCTGTACCAGCGCAGCTCAAAAGTGCCGAGATGGAAGATTACCGGGTCGATATTAATAACGATACCATTCATTATTCTTAGCTCCATCCAACTTAGGGGCTGGCTGTCAGCGATGCCGTGGCTAATCGGGGCCAGAACATGGGCACCTGCTGTTGATAAGCGGTATATTGGTCGTTAAAGAGACTTTGCATCTCTTTTTCCTCACGGCGTGCCAGCCGGTAGTACATAATCATCAGGATAGGCCACATGGCGATAGTGATGAACGTCGGCCATTCGGTGAGCATTCCGACGAGAATCAGGAAGAGTCCCAGATACTGAGGGTGTCTTACCCGGCGATAAAGTCCCAGGGTTACCAGTTCACCGTTGGCGTGGTGTAGCTGTTTCCACGCTTTGCCCATTATTACCAGCCCGGCAATCATCATCACCCCGCCGAGTAACATCAGCGCTGCCGAGAAGTACACAGAACCTCCGCTGAAGACTGCCCATAGATTACCGTTGATATGGTTGAAAGGATTAGTTACAGGATATTGTTTTCCCAGCACGGCAGTTAGAATATAGACAGTGAGCGGGAGTCCGTACATTTCAGTAAACAGGGCGACGACAAAGGCACTGAATACCCCCATTGAGCGCCACTCCCACCGTTTCTTCGGTTTAAGAAAGCTCAGAGTAAAAAGGATGAATATGGTGGCATTGATGGCGACAACGCCCCACATTCCGTAAGCATATGAGTCTATGCTAAATAATTTTTCCATTTATTTACCTAATGACATACATTACAGATAGAACGGGGGGTACCGAAGCTTGATGCCTCGATGGTATTATCAGTCAAGTACCTGCCCTCTACGACCAGATTGGCCCCGGGTTTAAAATCGTCGGGAACGACTCCCTTATAGGCTATATTCAAGCGTTCTTTATCATCGGTAAGAGCAAACCTTATTACTTGCTCTGCATTGTCCCAATTAATCGAGCCGTTGGCTATCTTGCCGCCGACCCTGACCGTTTGGTTAGACAGGGATGCTGCCTTTGCCTTGAACTCAGTGACGGTGAGGAATTCGTTGCCGCTGTGAACGAAAAGCGAGTAGCCCAGGTAGACGACCCCGATAGCCAGTACCGACATTATGATGAGCCGTACCTTTTTTCTGCTCATGCTGCCTTTTGCTTTATTTGTTTTCATATTTTTGAGTTATTAATAAGTCAACCAGAAGGTGGCGACGAGGATGAGCGCCGCTGAGATTATCGCTCCCTTTTTGACCAGGTTCATGTTCCACCGCCAGTTAGCAACACGCGGGCACAGAGCGTGCCGTTGAATCGTTTCCAGCATAATGCTTATACCGATAATGTTGGAGAGAACGCCAAGGATGATGAAGAAAAGTTGATAGCGCGCCAGGAAGATAGCTGCGCCGGATAAGCCCAGGATGGGCAAAACATCACTCAAGTGATGGGCGCAACAGGCGGCCATGGAACCCGCCGAGATACCTCCGGAAGCGGCTACGGAACCGGTGGCGACGGCCTGGCGTTCGCGGAGGCTATCCCTGATGAAGAAGAATAGCCCGGCCTGAACC